>JAUZEY010000492.1 GCA_030838785.1 Actinomycetota bacterium
ACCGGAATACAGCGGATTTCGAACGCCGGAACCGCGGCGGGCGCCTGCCCGCGGCCCGGCGGCGGGGCGCCGTCAGCCGGACATCGGTGTCGTCGTGGTCGTGGTGCTGGACGGTGGGGGCTTCGTGGTCGTGGTCGTCGGCGCCGGCCTCGTCGTGGTCGTCGGCGGCTGCGTCGTTGTGGTCGTCGGGCGGCCCTGGGTCGTGGTCGGCGTCGGGGTCGTCGTGGGGGACGGGTCGGGCTCGGTGGACGGCGTCACGGGCGGCGGCGCCAGTATCTGCGCCGGGGGCGGCGTCCCGTCCGGCAGCGGGGGCGGCGGGAGCGGCGCAGGGGGGAGCTCGCCGAGGCGGCGGAGGTGCAGGGCGTCGGGCGGGGCGACGGGGAGCGGGCGGACGGGGACGCCGGAAAGGCCCGTCCGCATGAGGTCGCCGAAGATGGCGGCGGGGAAGCTGCCGCCGGTGACCGCCCGGTGGTGGACGGAGGTCATCGGGTGCTGCGGGTCGTAGCCCACCCACACGGCGGTGGCGACCTGGGGGACGTAGCCGACGAACCAGGCGTCGACGTTGTTCTCGGTCGTGCCGGTCTTGCCCGCCACCGGTCGGCCCAGGCCGGCGGCCCGGCCGGTGCCCTCGCCGACCACCCGTTGCAGGGCGCCGTTGAGGACGCCGGCCTGCTCGGGCGTGAAGGCCCGGTGGGTCTTGCGGGTGTGGGAGTACACGACCTCGCCCCGGCTGTCGCGGATCGTCTTGATGCCGTAGGGCTCGGCGTAGACGCCGCCGGAGGCGAAGGTGGCGTAGGCCCCGGCCATCGTCAGCGGGCTCACGCCCCGGTCGAGACCGCCGAGGAAGACGGCCCCCTGGGCCGTCGTGGCGTCGTCGGGCATGCCGGCGTCGGTGGCGGCCCGCACGACGTCGTGGACGCCGGTGTGGCAGCCGAGGTCGACGAACACGACGTTGACGGAACGGGCCAGGGCGGAGTCGACGTCGATGGCGCCGCCGAAGTCCTCCCCCGCGTAGTTCTGGACGGGCTTCTTGCCGTAGCAGGGGATCACCCGGCCCGACGTCCCGTCGAAGACGCTGCGGGGGTCGATCCCGTCCCGCAGGGCGGCCAGGTAGACGAAGGGCTTGAACGACGATCCGGGCTGGCGCAGACCCCGGTCGGCGTACCCGAACTGGGTGGAGAGGTAGTCGAGCCCGCCGAAGAGGTTGTTGACCGCGCCGTCGCCGGGCACGACGCTGGCCACGGCGGTGATCGGGTCGCCGGGCTCGCCGAGCTTGGCCGTCACGGCGGCGGTGGTGGCGTCGAACAGCTTGGGGTCGAGTGTCGTCTCGATCGTGTAGCCGCCGGTGAGCAGCTTCGTGCGCCGGGTCTCGGGGTCGGACCCGAGCTCCTCGAGGCGGCTCGCCTCCCGTTTGATGTAGTCGATGAAGTGCGGGGCCCGGCTCACCCCGGGGGGCTGGGGCGGAGCGAGGGTCATCGGTTCGGCCAGGGCCGCATCGAGGTCGGGCCGGGCCAGCCAGCCGTGGCGCGCCATGGCCCGCAGCACCTGGTCGCGCCGCTTGACGACGGCATCGGGGCGGGTGCGGGGGTCGAGCCCGCTGGGGGAGCGGATCTTGCCGGCCAGGGTGGCGGCCTGGGCCGGGGTCAGCTGGGCCGGGTCGACCCCGAAGAACTCGTGGGCGGCGGCGAAGATCCCGGACGCGCCCTCGCCGAAGTACACCTGGTTCAGGTAGCGGGTCAGCAGGTCGTCCTTGCTGTAGCGCTCCTCGAGGGCGCTGGCGTAGAGGACCTCCCGGACCTTGCGGAACAGGGTGCGGGAGCTTCCGGTGTAGTTGAGCTTGGCCAGCTGCTGGGTGATGGTGCTGCCGCCCTGGCGCTGCCCGAGCGCCGAGCTGGCCACGGCCCGCACCAGGGCCAGCGGATTGGTGCCGCTGTGGTGGTAGAAGTCGGCGTCCTCGGCAGCGAGGACGGCGTGGCGGACGGGCTCCGGGATGGCGTCGAGCCCGATGACCTGGCGGCGCCCGTCCTCACCGGAGAGGGCGGCCAGCTCCGAGCCGTCAGCGGCCAGCACCCGGCTGGCGTCGGGGAAGCGGTGGAAGTCGGGGACGAACGGCGTGATCGGCGACGCCGCCCAGAGGATCACCCGGCTGGTGGCGAACGACACCGCCCGCCGCAGCGGCGGCACCGCCACGAGGAGGAACACGACCACTCCGACGCCGATCCCGATACGGCGCCACGGCGCCTTCGCTCGCCAGTTCTGGAACATGGCGGGATTCATCTCCCCGCCCATGAAGCCACAGTGAGCTTCGCCTGAAGGTTCTTTCACATCGGGCTCGGCCCGAGGAGCGCTCAGGTTCCGGGAGGACGCCGTTTCGACATTCGACGGCCGAGGATCTGACCGGCCAGGCGGGGGCCCTGCTCTTTCAGGGCCCGGGTCGTCGTTCCCGGCGGCACGCGGACGTAGCTCGTGTACTTCACGACCAGGATCAGGAGGACGGCCAGCCCTTCGAAGCGCACGACGTTCGAGGCCGTGCCGGCGAGGCCGAAGACGAACGGCGCCGCCGCCACCCCGGCGATGAGGGCCATGTCGACCAGACGGTGGGCCCGGCGGGAGAGCCGGCCCCCGCCGAGCGGCTTGCCGCTGAACATGGCGGCGAGGAGGAACACGGCACCGGCGCCGTAGGAGACGGTCGCCGGCCGTCCCCTGAGATGGCTGCCGACCTGGAGCAGGTAGAGGCCGGCGAGGTAGTCGAGCAGCTGATGGACGAGGAAGGGGACCACCACGCCGCGCCGTTCGAATGCCGGTCCCGGGCGGTTTCGGTTGGCCATAGGTCCGGAATGGTAAGGGACCCGGCGTCCCTCGAAAGACTTCGGAAATCTTCGGCGATCCTGAGGCGCGGACTCTGGTCCGCCCGCCGGGGGCCTGGTTAGAGTCCGACGATGGTGGCCATAGGCAGGGTTCGGCTGCTGCGCATCGCCGCGGCAGCGGCGTTGTTCAGCGCAATCGGGGTGGCACCGAGCGAGGCCCGCACTGCGCCGCCGACGCCGTCCTACGTCGCCCGGTGCGGCGTCCCCGACCTCTCCACCGGGGCGAGGACGTGCAGCTACACGTTCACGCACAGCCGGACGGTCGAGACGTTCGTGGTGCCGGCCACCACCGGCCCGGTCCAGATCACCGCCGTCGGCGCGCCGGGCTTCGGGGAGGACGCCCTCCGGTCCCGGGGGGCCAGGGTCACCGGGACCTTCTCGTTCCTGAGCGGCACGCCGCTGTTCATCGCCGTCGGCGGCGACGGCTTCTACGACGGCTACAACGGAGGGGTCGACGGGGGCGGGGGGGCGTCCGACGTACGGCTCGGCGTGCCCGACCTCCAGCACCGCATCCTCGTCGCCGGCGGGGGCGGCGGTGCCGGTGAGCAGCTGGCCTACGACCCGGAGCACAGCCTCTGGCACTTCATCGTGGTCTCCGGCGGCGACGCCGGCCACCCCGGGGTGGCCGCCGGCGGCCAGCCCGGCAACGCCGGCGCCGGCGGCGAAGGCGGCGGCCGGGAGCCGGCCCAGGGACGGCCGGGGAGGCTGGGCTGGGGTGGCGGCGGCGC
Source organism: Actinomycetota bacterium (assembly GCA_030838785.1). Taxonomy (GTDB): domain Bacteria; phylum Actinomycetota; class Acidimicrobiia; order IMCC26256; family BP-133; genus BP-133. Next base: position 3,596 of record JAUZEY010000492.1, read on the forward strand.
CGACCCCGGTGGGGGCGGTGGCGGCGGCGGCCTCTACGGCGGCGGCGGAGGCGGCGGCTGCGCCGGCGGCGACGACACGCAGCATCTCTGCACCGAGTCGCAGCCCGGCAGCGGCGGCGGCGGTTCCTCGCTGGTCCCGCCGGGCGGAACGCTCGCCATCAGCAACGTGATCGAGCCCAGCATCACGATCACCCTCACCCAATTCGGCTGAGCGGCATCGAGGCCAGCAGCCGGAACTGGGCCCGGGCCCGGTCGAGGTTCTGCTCCGGCCGGCTGGTGCGGTAGTACACGTCGCCCTCGATCCAGTCGGTGAGAAAGCGGACCGCCTGCTCGTAGGTGACGAGCGCCCCGGCGTACCCGACGGCCTCCCGCTCCGCCGGCGTCGGCCCGTCGGGCCGACCCTCCTGCGCCTCGTGATACCCGTCGAGCACGGCCCGGTAGAGCGCCGGGTCAGCGACGGCCCGGCGGGGGTCGGGATCGTCTTCGGCGGCCGTGCTCGCCGCGCTGCGGAGCAGGTCGCCGACGTCCCAGAACCACGCCCCCGGCATCACCGTGTCGAAGTCGACGAGGCACACCGCCGTGGCGCCGGCGAACAGGACGTTGTCGAGCTTGGCGTCGTAGTGGCAGACGCGGCGGCGCACCCGGGCCGACAGGTCGGCGGCGAGGATGACGAGCGGCGCACCGGCCTCGGCCCGGGCGATCTCCGCCGCCACCCCGGCGGCCCGGCGCAGGGGATCGGCGGCCACCGCCGCCCGCAGCGCCGCCAGCCGCCGGCCCGGATCATGGAAGCCCGGCAGCGTCTCGGTGAGGGCGGCGGGGTCGAGGCCGGCGAGACGGTGGTGGAACTCGCCCAGGAGCCGGCCGGCGGCCCGGGCCACGCCTGGTGTCGACAGGCCGACGGGCGCGGCGCCCGGCACCCGCCGCCACGCCCGCCAGACACCCGATCCGTCCCGCAGCAGCCACCCGCCGTCGAGCGCCGGGACGGGCTCCGGCATGCAGGCGCCGGCGAGGTGGCGGTGCACGGCGACGATGTTGGCCGTCACGGCCACCGGGTCGGGGAAGACCGAGAGGTTGAGGCGCTGCACGACGAGGTCGCCCGCCGCCGTGGCGGCCAGGAACGTCTCGTTGATGTGGCCACCGCCGAAGGACCGCACCGCCTCGACCCCGACCGCGAACCGGCCCGCCGCCCGGCGGGCGTCCTCCACGGCCCCGTCCCCCGGCAGCATCCCTTCAGTATCCCCATTCCGCTCCCAGGCCCGCCGGGCGGGTCGTTTAGGCTGCTTTGGTGGCTCCCCCGAAACGGATCACCCGCGAAGGCGTGCTGGCCAAGGTGGCGGCGTTGGCGGGGGAGGCGGCCCCGTCGATGGACGAGATCGCCGCCGCCGCCGGGGTGTCGCGGGCGGCGCTCTACGGGCTGTTCGGCACGCGGGCGGCCCTCCTCGAGGCCGTCGGCGCCGCCGTGCCGCCGTCGGCGGCCGGCCGGATCCTGGCCGCGGCGGCCGAGATGGTGGCCGAGCGGGGGCTGGCCGGTCTCTCCCTTGACGAGGTGGCGGCCCGGTCGGGCGCGTCGCGGGCCACGGTCTACCGGCTCTATCCCGGCAAGGCGGCGCTGTTCCGGGAGGTCGTGCTCGTCTACCTGCCGATCGGCGAAGCACTCGAAATGATGGGAGGCCTGGCCGACCGCCCGCCGACGGAGGTGATGCCGGCCTTCGCCCGGGGCCTGGCCCAGTCGGGCGCCGTCCGGATCGGCGTGCTCCGCAGCGTCATGTTCGAGGTCGCCCGGCCCACCGCGGGCATGGAGGAGTTCCTCGACGAGATCGTGCGCGACACGCAGGTCATCACCCGCTACCTCGACCAGCAGATGGCGGCCGGGCGGCTGCGGCGGATGGATCCGGTCCTGGCCATGCAGGCCTTCCTGGCCCCCGTCATGCTCCACGCCGTGTGGCGTCCGGTGGCCGAGCAGTACGGCCTCGTGTCGGCGTCGCTCGACGAAGCGGCGCAGGAGCTGACCGCCGCCTGGCTGCGGGCGATGGCGCCGCCCCGCCATCGCCGGGCCCAGCGAGTTGATTCAGAGCCTGCCGAGTCAGGCGGGCGTCTTCACCGCCGGCTTGGTGGCTGACCCTTCCCGAGCGTCGAGAGACCCCTGGGCGAGGAGCCGGTCGATCTTGGCGTTGATGGCGGCCACCGCCTCCTTCAGCTCCTCCACCTCGTCCTCGAGGTCGTCGTAGTCGTCGTCCCGGACACGGTCGAGCGTGTCGTCGACGAAGTCGTAGGTGTCGTCCATCACGTTCTGCCAGAAGTCGAGCAGGCCGGTGCGGCGCCCCCGCCGGGAGCGGCCCCGCCCGCTGCCGCTGCGGTACCTGCGATCGCTCCGGTTTCTCCGCTCCGCCATCTGTTGCTCCTTGCTAACAGTTCCTGGAACTCCTGAGATTGGGCGTCTTTCAACGTATGATGAACTCTTCCGGACTGTCAAGGACCGGCGGGAAGCGACCCGTCAGCCCTCGGCGACGGCGTCCTCCGACAGGGCCACCAGGTCCCGCAGCTCGGACAGGGTGAGGTCGGTGAGGCGGGCCTCGCCGGAGCCGACGATCCGCTGGGCGAGATCCCGCTTCGCTTCGATCATGGCGTCGATGCGCTCCTCGAGCGTGCCGACGCAGACGAACTTGCGGACCTGGACGTTGCGCTCCTGGCCGATCCGGAACGCCCGGTCGGTGGCCTGGTCCTCCACTGCCGGGTTCCACCACCGGTCGTAGTGGACGACGTGGTTGGCGGCCGTGAGGTTGAGGCCCACCCCGCCCGCCTTGAGGGTCAGGATGAGGACGGGCGGCCCCCCTTCCGACTGGAAGAGGTCGACCATCTCCTCCCGCTGGCGTTTGCCGACGGCGCCGTAGAGGAACGGGAGCTCGACGCCGAGCAGCTCGCTCAGGTGCCGCTGGAGCAGCGTGCCCATCTCGGCGAACTGGGTGAAGACGAGGGCCCGCTCGCCGGCGGCGGTGACCTCCTCGAGGACCTCCTCCAGCCGGGCCAGCTTGCCGGAGCGGCTCCCGTCGAGCCGGGAGCCGTCGCGCAGGAAGTGGGCCGGGTGGTTGCAGACCTGCTTGAGCCTCATCATCGAGGCGGAGATGACGCCCATCCGCTCGATGCCCGTCTTGGCCTTCTCGATGCGGTCGAGCATGTCGTCGACGACCGCCCGGTAGAGGCTGGCCTGCTCCCGGGTGAGGTTGCACAGCACGTGCATCTCGATCTTGTCCGGCAGGTCGGCGATGATCGACCGGTCGGTCTTGAGCCGCCGCAGCAGGAACGGGCCGGTGAGCCGCTTGAGGGTGGCGGCGGCCGCCTCGTCGCCGTAGCGCTCGACGGGGACGGCGAAGCGGTGCCGGAACGTCGCCTCGGAGCCGAGCAGGCCGGGGTTGAGGAAGTCCATCAGCGACCACAGCTCGAGGAGCCGGTTCTCGACCGGGGTGCCGGTGAGGGCCACCCGGGCCGCGGCGGGCAGGGCCCGGGCCGCCCGGCCGGCCAGCGACAGCGGGTTCTTCACGTTCTGGGCCTCGTCGAGGGCGACACGGCCCCAGGGGATCTGGGCCAGGTAGCGCTGATCCCGGGCCAGGAGCGAGTAGGTGGTGATGACGAGGTCGGCCTTCTCGGCCGCGGCGACGAGGCTCGCCCCCACCTTGCGGCCGGCGCCGTGGTGGACGTGGACGGCGAGGTCGGGGGCGAACCGTTCCGTCTCCCGTTGCCAGTTGCCGACCAGCGACATCGGGCACACCAGCAGGGTCGCCCCCGGGCGGGCGCCGGGCTCGCCCGCTTCGGGCGGGGCCTCCTCCCGCTCCAGCACCATCAGGGCCAGGAGCTGGGCGGTCTTGCCCAGCCCCATGTCGTCGGCCAGGCAGGCGCCGAGCCCGTAGCGCTGGAGGAACCACAGCCAGGCCAGGCCCCGCTCCTGGTACGGCCGCAGTGTCCCGTTGAAGCGGGCCGGGGTCGGACGGGCCTCGATCCGGTCGTCGGCGTCTCCGTCGCCCCCGGTGCCGAGCAGGGCCCCGAGCCACCCCTCGGCCACCACGCCGACGACGGGCAGGTCGAGGCTGGGCGGCGGGTCGAGCCCGAGGCCGACGCGGAGCACCTGGGCCGCCGTCATCTCCCGGGGCGCGGGGTGGTGCGACCCGGCCGGACGCTGGAGGATGGCCAGGGCCCGTTCCACGTCGCCCGCCCGGAGCTCCACCCACCGCCCCCGGAGCCGGACCAGGGGCGCCTTGGCCTCGGCCAGGGCCTGCAGCTCCTGGACCGTGAGGGTGGTGTCGCCGACGGCGACCTCGTAGTCGTAGTCGCACAGGCCGGCCAGGCCGAGCCCACCCGGGCCCGAGCCGTGCAGCCCGACCGGCCGGGGCCGGGCCCGCAGCCGCAGGCCGAGGCGGGGGGTGGTCCGCCACCACGGCGGGACGAGGATCCCGAAGCCGGCCTGCTCCAGCAGCGGGGCGGCGTCGGCCAAAAAGCGCTGCGCCCCGGCGGCGTCGAGCTCCACCTCGGTCGGCTCGGGGGCCTTCAGCGCCGCATCGAGGCCGGGCCAGAGGCGGACGGCCCGGTCGAGGTCGGTCCGGAGGTGCCCCTCGGGGTCGGTGACCAGCGGCCGGAACGATTCGATGGCCGGCCCATCGCGCCACACCTCGCTGGCGGCGACGATGAGGCTGGGATCCTCGGTCGACTGGAGCAGGATCTCGACCCGCCAGGGACCCTCGTCAGGCCCGTCGTCGTCGGCGACGGCCCGCCCGGTGCCGTTTCCCCCGGCCCGATCAGCGGCCGGCACGGCGCTCGTTCCGGCGGCGGGCTCGGCGGTCGTTCCGGCGGCGGGCCCGGCGCTCGTTCCGGCGGCGGGCTCGGGCTCCGGGGCCGGGGGCGGGACGAGCCGGAAGCAGGTGCGCAGCGGGCCGGCGGTCGACAGGCCGCTGCGGCGCCAGTCCCGCAGGACCCGTTGCAGCTCCTCGACGTTGGCGGCGTCGGCGGCGGCGGCGGGCAGGGCGGCGTCGTCGGCGGTGAGGGCGACGAGGAACGCCTCGGCGGCGGCGGTCTTCTTCGGCACCCGGCCCCGCCGGGGCGGCACGCTGCGCCGCCCGGCCAGCGACGCCCGCACCGCGGCGTCGACGAGATCGCCGAGCGCCCCGGTCACGATGTCCTCCGGGGACGACGCCGGACGGTCGCGGCCCCCGTCCGCCTCGGCCTGGCACACGGCCGGGATCGACTCGACCAGACCCCGGAGCCGTTCGCCGTCGGCGGTCGTCGGCGCCGGGAGCCACCGGGCCTCGGCCCGGCCGTCGGCCCCCCGGAGGACGGCCGGCACGGCCCGCCCGCCGGCGGCCATCTCCAGCGCCTCGTCGGCCAGGGCGGCGCACCACGCCCAGCCCGCCCCGAAGGCCAGGGGGCCTTCCGTGGCCGCCCGCTCCGGCGCCCCGGTCCCCGCCCGCCGGCTGAGCAGCAGCTCGAGCGCCACCCCGGCCGGCACCCGCAGGGTCGGCACCAGCCAGGGGTACAGCCCCGGCGCCCGGCGCAGGCCGCGGCGGACCGGCCGGGCCAGCGGCACGACCACCTCCGGCGGCTCACGCCGCTCTTGCCGGGGGGACGCCCCCCGGCCTCCGGGGGCCGGGGCGGCCGCCCGGCCCCCGCCCGGGGCTTTGGCGGCGGGGGCCGGCAGGGGCCGGTTCCCCTCGGTCGGGAGCAGGAGGCGGAGGCGGACGGGCTCCGCCCGGGCGGCGGCCTCGGGGGTGAGGCCGAGCGCGGTGGCCAGCCCGGGGGCCGCCACGGCGAAACTGTGCCGGCGGGGCCCGAGCTCCTCGTCCTCTCCCCGGCGGCTGCGGCCCACGAGCCGGCTGTCCTCCGCCCAGAAGCAGAACCCGCGACCGGGGGACCAGTAGGCGTGGGCCACGAGCATCGCCGGGAATGCTAGAGAGGCCGGGACCCCGGACCGTCCACCGGGGCGGGGCGAGGGTAAGGTGACCGGCCCGAAGATGCGACACGACGGAGGAGCGAGCCATGCCTGCACGCACCGCGAACGCCCGCTGGGAAGGCGGCCTGAAGGACGGCAAGGGGAACATGCGGCTGGGCGGGGGCGCCTTCGAGGGCCAGTACTCGTTCTCGTCCCGGTTCGAGGAGGGGGCGGGCACCAACCCCGAGGAGCTGATCGCCGCCGCCCACGCCGGGTGCTTCTCGATGGCGCTCTCCGCCGGCCTGGAGCGGGCCGGTCACAGCCCCAACTCCGTGGAGACGGAGGCCAAGGTCCACCTCAGCCCGTCCGACGGCGGGTTCAAGATCTCCCGCATCGACCTGGTGACGACGGCCGACGTCCCCGGCATCGAGGAGGACGCCTTCCAGCAGGCGGCCCAGGCGGCCAAGGAGGGATGCCCGGTGTCGAAGGCCCTGTCCGCCGTCGAGATCACCCTGGCCGCCAGCCTGGCCGGCTGAGGGGGCCCATCTCGGGCGCCTGAGCGCCCGCCGGGGTGGGTAGAGGGAGTCGCATGGCGTCGACGACGCGCTCCGGGAAGCTGGCCGAGTACCAGGCCAAGCGCGACTTCACCCGTACCCCGGAACCGTCGGGGAAGTCGGGCGGGCGGGCCCCGGCCGGCGGTCACCGGTTCGTGGTGCAGCGTCACCGGGCCCGGCGGCTCCACTACGACCTGCGGCTGGAGCACGACGGCGTCCTCGTCAGCTTCGCCGTACCCAAGGGCCCGACGCTCGACCCGAAGGCCCGCCGACTCGCCGTCCACGTGGAGGACCACCCGCTCGACTATTTCGACTTCGAGGGGGTGATCCCGGACGGCTACGGCAAGGGCGACGTGATCGTCTGGGACTGGGGGACGTGGAGACCGGCCGACGACGTCGACGCCGCCGAGGCGCTGCGGCGGGGCGAGCTGCACTTCGACCTCGACGGCCAGAAGCTCAAGGGCCGCTTCGTCCTCATCCGGCGGGACAACCCCGACGGCAAGGACGACTGGCTCCTGCTCCACAAGGGTGACGGGGACGCCGTGGCCGGCTGGGATCCGGAGCAGCACCC
>JAUZEY010000496.1 GCA_030838785.1 Actinomycetota bacterium
ATCAGCGACGACGACGTCCGATCGCTGCGCGATGCCGACCAGAGGTAAGACGGGCGGCGCCGACCTGCTCGTCGACACCAGCGTCGCCGTCGCCCTGCTCGTCAGCGACCACGAGTACCACACCACCACCTTCACCGCCCTGGCCGACCGACGCCTCGGACTCGCCGGCCATGCCGCCTTCGAGACCTTCTCGGTCCTGACCAGACTCCCCCCGCCCGCACGCCGGACCCCGGCGGCCGCCGCCCGCCTCCTGACGACCAACTTCCCCGCCACCAAGTTCCTGGAGCCCGAAGCGGCCCGCGCCCTCCTCGCCGACCTCGCCGCCAGGGGAATCGCCGGAGGGTCGGTCTACGACGCCCTCGTCGGCGCCGCCGCCGCCGCCCACCACCTCACGCTCGCCACCCGGGACCGCCGGGCGATCGACACCTACCGAAGCCTGAACGTCACCCTGGAGATCCTGAACTGACACTCTTGCGTAGCTCACAAGAGTTCAGGACGGCATTGCCACCCGACATGACCGCGGACTGCGAAAGCGGTGCTGTCCGGTGGGGCTGGTGCCGCCGAAGACAGTGAGGCGCATGGTCTATCTCCGGCTAGAACCCGCTGATCCACTGGTTGTGGTTGAGATCCACGTAGTTGAGGTCGGCGTCGTAGCCAAGGATCCGGCTGCCGGTGTTGGTGACGTGGGTCGTTACCCCGCCAATGGCCGCCGGTTTGGTCGGGTCAAGCTGCGATCCCATGAACACATGCCCGTGGGCCGTCTTCATCACAGCGAGCACGGTGGCGCCGCTGATGTCCGTCAAGGGGTCGATGATCTCCTCCAGCGTCATCATCTGCGAGAAGACGCTGGCCGATGCGCTGTTCGCCGCGCCGGCTGAGTACTGCTTCATGACCCGGTGGAAGGTCTCAGCATCGGGGCTCGCCGTGTCGAAGAACGACGTGTCGCTCGTCTGGATCACGCCCTTGACGAGAGACTTCGGCGCTCCCTGGAGCGCGGCCGGGGTGAGGCAGCCCTGCGACGTTGCGCCGAGCCGGGCGGTCAGACCGGTCTGCTTGGCCGCCTGGATGAGCGGTTCGCAGTAGCCGGCGCCCCCCAACATGAGGATGATCACCTCGGCACTGGGTGGGGGCACCGAGCGCCCGGAGGAGGTGACTTCTAGCGGGCCCGGGATTCCCGCCGGGCTTTGATCGTCCGCCGGGCCAGCACCGCCACGGCGACCCAGGGGATCGACAGCAGGCACCCGCCCACCAGCATCGGAAGGTCGGGCCGGCCGGGCCGGGCCGGCAGGACGAGCACGCCGAGGATCAACCACGGCGTAAACACGACGAGCAGGGCCAGCAGGAACACTGGCAGCCACGGTGCAAACCGACGGACCATGGGACCTTCGCCTTCCAACGGGTCGGGCTCTGGCCTGACCGTGGCACCAGTGTGCCCTGCCTCGACCCGATGTTGATCCCCGACGTTCGTGGCAGGCGGGGCAAAGGGCTCAATCCTCAAAGCCCTTGCGATCAACCTGGCCGGCACGACGGGCCACGTACCGTCGTGACCCCGCAGCGTTGCACACCCTTGACGCAGCGCAGGGCGGGATCTGAGTTCCTTCGAAGGTGCTCGTCCGTAGGTTCACGGGCGAGGTGCGGAAGGTCCGCACAAAGGAGGTCACCATGCGGAAAGTTCTGATCACACTGGCCGGCGTGGCGCTGGCGGCGACGATGGCGGCACCGGCCGGAGCGTCCGTGGTTGCGGACGGCCATGCCCGGGGAGGTGGCGGCCATGGAGCTCTCGTCGACTATCGCGGCGGCGGATGGCACCGTGGCGGCGACGGGGGATACGGGCGCGGCGGCTACGGGCACGGCGGCGATGGCCACGGCGGGTTCGGCCACGGCGGCTTCGGCCACGGCGGCTTCGGGCACGGCGGCGACGGGCACGGCGGTTACAACCACCCGCGCCTGGGCGGATTGCTGCCCCCGCTGGTCTGACGGGTTCACCGCCAGAAGCCTCCCGACTGAGTGCGGACGGCTCGCCGAGCCGCACTCACCAGGGAGGCTTCTTCGCGTCTCGCCCTGAGCCCACTCAGGGAACCATGGACGTCGGCTCGGATCCTCGACGGGCGCCGCAGTCGGTTTCGATGTCGACGAGTTCCTCGACGTGGCAACGCAGCAGGGGCCGGGGCCAACGACCCCCGTCCGTGAGCTCGCCGATGGCGAGGGCGACCTCGGCGATCATCCCCACCGTCGCCGTCTCGATGAGCGTGGCCGTGATGGGGTCGGAACGCTCGCGGAAGCCCCGCAGCGCCCGATGATGAACGAAGAGAGCCTCGAGGAGCTGCTCGGCCCCGGCCACGGCGTCCCGGCGGTGACGTGTCGCCAGCGCGTGGTCGACGGTCCTCGCCAGTTCGAAGAGAGGCTCCTGGCTCGCCTTCGTTTCGCCGGCCATCCATACCGCCTTTCGCGACTTCGGTTTCACAACGCTGAAGGGTGCTCGGAAGCGAGGATCCGGCTGCGGGCGGTGGCGGCGATGAGGAGCACGGCGGCGAGGCTGGTGCTGGTGTTCCCCAAGCCACTCCACGGTTCCGGGGAGAGCCCGGGTAAGCCGATGGTGCAGCTGAGGACGTACCCGGTTGCGACGCCGAGGGCGAGGGCGACCCCGGCCACCCAGCCCTCGATGTCGTCGCCCCGCAGGAGTTGCACCGCCACCCATCCGAAGGAGGCGGCAGCCACACCGAAGAGCACGCCGAGGTATGCGGCCTCTCGGGCGGCGTGCATCAAGCGGTCGACGTGAATGCCGGCCAGCGTCGCCGCCGCGGCGGCGCCGATTCCCCGCAGCCGGCGGTGCCGGCCCTGTCCCATGGCCGGGACGAGGCGCATGGCGGCCACTCGCTCCTCCTCGCTCCCCATCGGTCGAGCGTACGGAGACGCCGGTCAACGTTCGCCCGGCGCAGCGTCAAGATTCTCGGGGGGCGCAGCGCCGCTCAGGGCAACACCGTGCCCCTCGGCGGTGAGGCGGATCCGAAAGGTCGCCGTCGCCGGATCGACGAGATCCAGGGTGCCGCCGTCGGCCCCGACCAGAAGCCGCGCCAACGGGAGGCCGATCCCGTGGCCGTCGGGCCTCGAGGCCGCCGGGTCGAAGAGATGGGCGCGGGCGGATGGATGCACGCCCGGGCCGGTGTCGCTGATCTCGACCTCCACCCGGCCCTGGATCCGCCGCATCGTGATTGTCGCCGGCCCGTCCCCATGCCGCAGCGCGTTGGACAGCAGCACGTCGACGGCCTGGCCGAGCGCTCCGGGAGCGGCGCGCACCGGCAACGGGCCGGGCGCCGCGAGGGCGACGGCGCGGCGTCGACGGGCGAAGCGGGGCCGCCAGTCCTCGACGTGGTGACCGATCAGATCGGTGGCGTCAAAGGTCCGCCGCTCTCCGGCCCGGCCCGTCCGGGCCAGGTGGAGAAGCTCCTCCACCGTTGCGGACAGCCGGGTCACCTGATCGAGCGCCGCGTCCACCCCCACACGGGTG
>JAUZEY010000505.1 GCA_030838785.1 Actinomycetota bacterium
GGGAGCTTCACCAGCCGCCCCCGACGCAACCGCTCGACTGGAGCGAGGGAGAGCTGGCGGCACTGGAGACGGTGGAGGAGTTCCTCCCCGAGCAGGTCCGGGAAGGGACCGTGCTCCGGGCCACCGACATCCACAAGCGCTTCGGGGGCGTCTACGCCCTCAGAGGGGCCTCGATCGAGGTGCCGGCCCACTCCTTCGTCGGTCTGATCGGGCCGAACGGGTCGGGGAAGTCGACGCTGTTCGACGTGCTCAACGGATTCACCGTCCCCGACCAGGGGACGGTGGAGGCGTTCGGGCTCGACGTGACCCGCAAGCACGCCTGGGACCGGGCCAAGCTCGGGATGAGCCGCACGTTCCAGGCCAACCACATCGACCTCGACCTGACCGTCTTCGACAACCTGCTGGCCGGCGCCTACCTGAACGTGCGGGGCGGGGTGCTGGCTTCGGTGCTGGCCTTCCCGGGGGTGCGGGCCGACCAGCGCCGGGCGGCCGAGGTGGCCCGGGCGGTGGCCCGGCTCCTCGACCTCGAGCCGGTGCTGGAGGTGCGGGCCGGCTCCCTCAACTTCGGGGCCCAGCGGCGCATCGAGATCGGCCGCAGCCTCATGAGCCGGCCCCGCCTTTTGCTGCTCGACGAGCCGAGCGCCGGAATGGACGCCGTCGAGGCCCAGCACCTCCTCATGCTGGTGAAGCGGCTCCAGACCGACCTTGGGCTGGCCGTCCTGCTCATCGAGCACTTCGTCCGCATGGTCCTCGACAACTGCGGCTCGGTCACGGCCATCGCCGCCGGCCAGGTCATCGCCTCCGGCCCGCCCGACACGGTGGCCGCCAGCGAAGCAGTCCAGATCGCCTACCTGGGGGTGCCTGTTGCTTGAGCTCTACAGCGTCTCGTCGGGCTACGGCCGGCTGCCCGTCCTCTTCGACATCAACTTCAGCGTCGCCCCCGGCGAGCTGGTGGCCGTGCTCGGCCCCAACGGCGCCGGGAAGTCGACGCTGCTCAAGACGATCCTCGGCGTCGTGCCCGCCAGCCGGGGCACCATCGTCTTCGACCGGACCCGGGTCACCCACGAGCCGGCCAGCGGCCGGTTCGTGCGGGGGATCGCCCTGTCGCCGGAAGGCCGGCGGATCTTCGTCAACTTGACCGTCAGGGAGAACCTCGTCACCGGCTCGTCGGGGGTCGCCCCCGACGTCGCGGCCCGGCAGATGGAACGGGCCTTCGAACTGTTCCCCGTCCTCGGGGAGCGGCAGGGGCAGCGGGCCGGGTCGCTGTCGGGCGGGGAGCAGCAGATGCTGGCCATCGGCCGGGCGCTGGTCTCGGCGCCCCGCCTGCTCATGATCGACGAGCTGTCGATGGGGCTGGCCCCGCTGGTGGTGGCCGGCCTCTACGAGACGCTGCGGATCCTGGCCGACGAGGGCCTCGCCGTCGTGGTCGTCGATCAGTTCGCCTCGAAGATGCTGGCCGTCGCCGACCGGGCCTGCGTCGTGGAGAAGGGTCGGATCGTCCTCGACGGCACCGGTGAGGAGAACCAGGCCGAGCTGCTCGCCGGGGCGGCCGTCGGCCTCGATCGCAAGTAACCCCAAACCCATTCATTCGGCACATTCATTTGGCACACCGCATCGAACCAGGGGGGTACCCGCAGTGAAGGAGCGACGCAACCGCCGCCTCGCCCGATGGATCACGGCAACGACGATGGCCGTCATGCTGGTCGGCCAGGCGCTGCCGGCCCACGCCGACGACTTGGAGGACCTGGCCGTCGGCCAGTCCTGGCGGGGCTGGGCCGACGCCCGGCTGGTGGTCCCCACCGCCGGGCTGCCCTACGAGCTCAACCCGACGCCGACGGCCTTCTCCCGCAGCTACGTCGACTCCACCCCGGGCCGCTCCTCGGCCTTCGCCAGCTTCTACTACGCCGACGAGATCGTCGAGGAGGGCGTCTTCGAGATCGGGCCCGGCGGCGGCTTCAAGAACCCGACCCTCACCCGGTGCAACAACCCCGACGCCGGCCGCGGCACCTCGGGCAAGGTCGAGGAGGGCGGCGGCGGCGTCGGGCGCAAGGCCGTCACCGACTGCTCGTCGCGCCTCCAGGCGCTCGGCAGCAGCAACACCGGCCCGCTGGCGAGCGGCCCGCTGTCGATCAGCGACGGGTACACCGACACCAAGGCCATCTCCTCCGTGGGTCACATGGTGAGCGAGGCCACCGCCCACCTGACGGGCATCGACGTCGGCGACCTCCACATCGGCGCGGTCGAGAGCTGGGTGAAGGTCGACTACCCCGTCGGTGCGGAGCCGCTGGTGTCGTACAAGGTGTCGGCCGTCGACATCGCCCAGGGCAAGACCCCGACGGTGGAGGCCAGCTCCCCCAAGGGCTTCTCCATCGGTGGGAGCGCCATTCCCGCCAGCCAGGTTGTCGACCAGTTCAACAGCCAGGCCAACCAGATGGGCGCCACCGCCGCCCCCGACAAGGAGACGTGGCAGGTCGACGTCCTCGCCCCCCGGGTCTACCAGCCCGGTGACACCCCCGGCCGGGCCATCGGCGACTTCAGCGTCGTCACCCCGCGGGAGATCGCCATCTTCGCTCCCGTCGTCCGGGTGCGGATGAACAACTACTGGTGCTGCAAGAACGCCGGCGGCGAGAACACCGGCTTCTACCTCGGGCTGGCCCGGGCCCGCGACTACGTGGACGCCTCGACCAACAGCGTCAACGTCATCGACACGCCCCAGGACGCGTCGACGACGCCGGGCATCGCCCCCCACGGCACCACCGGCGTCACCCCGACCCGGTTCGCGGCACCGGCCGAGACGCCGCTGCCCGCCCGCCGGCCCGACCCCCACTCCATGGCGGAGCGGGCAACCGCAGGGCTGTCGGAGGTGGCCCATGTCGGACGGGCGGCACCGACGCTGCTGGTCTTCGGTGCGGCGGCGGCAGGGTAGCCGGCCATGGCCAGCCCCACCCCGCTCCCCGCCCACCTCGCCGACCTGCCCGAGGCCGGCCGGAAGGGACTGACCCTTCCGGCGCTGCCGCCCCGGCTCCTGGCCGGCGGTGTCCTCGTCGTGGCCGGGCTCATCAGTGTGCTGATCGCCTGGGGCCAGACCCGACACCTGGAGAACCCGGCGGCCCAGATCCCTTACCTGGCCAGCGGCGGCCTGATCGGCGTCGGCCTGATGGCCGTCGGCGCCGCCCTGCTCGGGGGCGCGGCCGGAGGCGCGGCGGCCACCGCCGCGCCGCCGGAGGAGGTCGTGGCCCGCATCGACCAGATGGCCGAGAACATCGACTGGCTGGCCGATACGGTCGAGCAGATCGCCGCCCATCTGAACCGCGTCGCTGCTACGGAGGCCGCACCGGTCGATGCCGCTGCCCGCCCCCGGAGCTGATCCTTTGACCGGCACTCGGGAGGTCCACCTGCCTCCCCTGACGCATGCGGGGGAGGTTCAGCTGCCTCCCCTGACGCCTGCGGTTGCGCCAGTTTCGCGCCTGGCCGGGGACGACACCCGGCCCGTCCGCCTGGCGGTCGACGGGCTGAAGAAGTCGTACGGCCGGCGGGAGGCGGTGAAGGGCGTGACGTTCGCCCTCAGCGACGGCGTCACCGGCCTGCTCGGGCCGAACGGCGCCGGCAAGAGCACGATCATCAAGTGCGTCACCGGCATCCTCGACTGGGACGCCGGGGACATCACGGTCGACGGCGTCGACGCCGCCGACCGGCCCCGGGCCGCCCGGGCCCGCGTCGGCTACATGCCGGAGCGGGCCAGCTTCCCGCCGGAGATGACCGTCCGGGCCTACCTGAGCTACGCCGCCCGGATGAAGGGCGTCGGCCGGCGACAGGTCGACGAGGCGGTGGCCACCGTCCTGGGCCAGATCGACCTCGAGCACATGGCCGAGCGGGTGATCGGCAACCTGTCCAAGGGTTACCGGCAGCGGGTCGGGATGGCCCAGGCGGTCATCGGGGCGCCGCCCGTCCTCATTCTCGACGAGCCGATGGCCGGGCTCGACCCCCTCAACGTGTGGGACATCCGGGACGTCCTCTGGGAGTACGGGCGGGACCACCTCGTGCTGTTCTCGACCCACGTGTTGCCCGAGGCCCGGGTGCTGTGCGAGCGGATCATGGTCATCGCCGCCGGCGAGCTGGCCTTCGACGGCACCCTGGTGGAGGCGGAGCTGTCGGGGTCCGTCACCCGCCGGTGGCGGCTCGGCGTTTCGGGCCCGCCGCCGGACCGGCTGCGGGCGGCGGTGGAGAGCGTGGGGGCCACGGTGCTGCATTCGACCAGCAACGGCGTCAGCACCAGCCTGGTCGTCGACGCCGCCTCGGCCGGCATCGTCGACGGGCTGGCCCGGGTGGTGCTGGCCGAGGGCTGGTCGCTGGCCCATCTCGAGCCGATGACCGACCTGATCGACAGCGCCTTCCGTGAGGCCGGACTGCGGTCGCGGGCGGAGCGAGGAGAAACGTGATCGTCTTCCGGCGGGAGCTGCGCACCCTGGTCACGTCGCCCCAGGCGTGGGCCATCGCCACTGCCTACCTGATCATCTCCGGGCTGTTCTTCGTCACGCTGCTGTTCTCCCACCCCTACGCCGACCTCGAGCGGTACTACTCCAACATCGAGACGACGCTCATCGTCGTGGCCCCGATCCTGGCCATGCGGTCCTTCGCCGAGGAACGCCGCACCGGGGCCCTCGACATCACGCTGTCGTGGCCCGTCTCCCGCTGGATGCTGGTGGCGGGGAAGTGGGCGGCCAACACCGTCTTCCTGTGGGGCGTGGTCTCGATCGCCTGGCTGTACATCGCCCTTCTCCACACACTGGGGCGTGTCGAACTCGGCAACGCCGCCGCCGGATGGATGGGCCTGCTGGTGCTGGTGGCCATGTTCAACGCCGTCGCCCTGGCCATCTCGGCCCGGTCGACGTCGCCGACCAGCGCCGCCTTCGTCGGATTTGGCGTCCTGCTCGGGCTGTGGATACTCGACTTCGTCCCCGGATGGCTCGGCGGTCGGTTCAACGGGATCGTGTCGTTCCTGGCTCCGACCAACCACATCGAGAACAGCGGGCGGGGGATCCTCGACGCCGGCGACGGGCTCTACTTCCTGATGGCGGCCCTGTTCGGCCTGACGCTGGCCGGCGCGGCGTTGCGGGAACCGGGGCGGCGCACGCTGCGGCGCTTCCTCGACCCCCGCCGGGCCGGGGTGGTCCTCGGCCTCTTCCTCGTGGTCGGGTCGGGCGTCGCCTCGGCCCAGGCCCGGGGCCAGATCGACCTGACCCCCGAGCACCGCTTCAGTCTCACGACCCAGTCGAAGGCCGTGCTCTCGCAGGTCAAAGCCCCGATCCACGTGATCGGGTTCACCCAGCCGGGGTCGGCCCAGCAGGTCGAGATGCGGTCGCTGCTGCGCCGCTACCAGCTGCTGAAGGGCGACCTCAGCTTCGAGTTCATCGACCCCGACGCCCAGCCGGGCCGGGTCAAGGAGCTGGGGGCCGGGTCCTACGGCGAGATCCTGCTCCAGGTCGGCAAGAACCGCGACTTCGTGAGCGAGATCTCCGAGGTCGACGTCACCAGCGCCATCCAGCGGCTGGCCCGGACCGAGCCCCCGACCGCCTGCTTCACCGTTGGGCACGGCGAGCGCGACATCGAGGACCAGCGACCCGACGGCTACCAGAACTTCGCCACCCGTCTCAAGCACATCGGCTATGCGACGCAGTCGTTGGCGCTGGCCGCCGAGGGCGGCCCGGCCCGGCTGGCTACGTGCAAGGTCGTGATCCTGGCCGGGCCCCGGGCCGGGTTCCTGCCCGCCGAGCTGGCCATGCTCGGCGACTTCGCCAAGGCCCAGGGGCGCCTCGTGGTGCTGGCCGACTCGAGCGTGCTGGCCTCGGCTCCGGACGTCATCACCCAGCTCGACGACCTCATCCGGCCGTGGGGGCTGGGCCTGCGGCCGTCGGTCATCCGGGACCGCAGCTCGCTCATCAACGACCCGGCGTCGGTGCTGGTGTTCAAGTACCCGTCGCAGAGCCCGGTGACCCGGGACCTCCAGGCCGAGACGATCCCGACGCTGCTCGTGGGGGCGCTCCCCGTCGAGTCGGTGGGTCTCGGGCCGGAGAAGGCGGACAGCGCCTGGCTGACGCCGCTGCTGCAGACCAGCTCGCAGAGCTCGCTGGCTGACGGTACCAAGGGCCCGTTCGTGGCCGGGGCGCTTACCGACTGGAGCCGGGTCGACCAGTCCAAGCCCGGGGGTTCGGGGGTGTCCCCCGGAGAGGCGGCGCCGGTGCTCTCCCGGACCCGCATCGGTGTCGTCGGCTCGGCCGATCTCGCCTCCAACACGTTCCTCGGCCGGTTCGGCAACTCGACCTTCGCCGGCCAGCTCGTCTCCTGGGTGGCGATCGAGAACGACATCATCGCCGCCTCCCGCAATCCGGGCGGCCCGGCCAAGCTGGCCTTGACGCAGACCGACCGGGGCCGCCTGGTCCGCCGGGCCATCGTCGCCCCCGGCGGGCTGACGTCGGTGGCCTTCGCCCTGGCGCTGCTCCGGCTCCGGCGCCGATGAGGCCCCGGGCGCTCCTTGGTGGGGGCGGGCTCGCCGGCGCCGTAATCGTGGGTGGCAGCATCCTCGGCACCGGGTGCAGCCCCGTCGACACGGTCAAGCCCTACCGGGAGCTGGCGGCCAAGGTGGACAAGACCGCCGTCAGCACCTGGCCGATGTTCCCGGTCGCCCTCGACGACGTCTACCGGGTGGTCGCCTCCGCCGGCGGGAAGTCGGTCGAGGTGCAGCGCACCGGCGGCGGGCTGTGGGAGCCGGGGACGGGCGCCGCTCCGGCGGCGGGTTCGCTCATGTCGGCGGCCGGCCAGCACCTCATCCCGATGCCCGCCTACCGGCGGCTCGATGTCGACCCGGCGTCGGATCCCGGGTTCGGCTTCGCCGGCTCCGACGTCGCGCTCACGGTGGAAACCCAGACGGCGCAACGGTTCACCATCCACTTCGGCGGCCCGAACCCCACCGGCGGCGGCTACTACGTGCGGCGCGACGGCGACCCCTTCGTCTACGTCGTGGTCGATCAGGTCTTCGACGAGGTCCGCTCCCTGGTGGCCGGGACGGAGATCGTCCGGCCCGACGACCCCCGGGTGCAGAAGGTCCTGGCCGACGACGCCAAGAGCGAAGATCCGGAGGAGGTGACGAACCCGTGGCTCGGTCAGGTCCTCGCAAGCTCGCATTGATCACCCTCCTGGTGACGGCGTTGGCGGCGACGGGTTGCGGCAAGAGCAAGCCGCCGGCGACGGCGGCCCAGGTGAACGGGACCACCGTCCCGTCCACCGACGTCGAGCGGCTCACCACCCAGTACATCTCGGCCTCGGCCGGCTCGACGGGCCAGACCCTGCCCGAAGGGGCGCCGCTCACGCCGCTGGCCCGCAAGACCGGGCGGCGCTACGTGCTGGAGTACCTGGTCCGTCTCACGCTGCTCAAGCAGGTGGCCCAGGACAACGGCGTCACCGTCGAGCCCGACGGCCTCCTCGACAAGGCGGTCGGGGTGGCGCCCGACTCGGAGTTCGCCCACAGCGCCTACACCCGGGAGGACCTCCGCAACGGCCTCCTGGCCGGGAACGTGTCCAAGAAGCTGGCCGAGAAGCTCTTCCCCCACGTGGCCGTCTCCGACGGCGACGTCGAGAAACACTGGGAGACGGTGAAGGACCGGTTCAAGGCGGGATGGTCGTCGACCATCCGGGCCGCCTTCCTGCCCACCAAGGCGGTGGCCGAATCGCTGCGCCAGAAGGTGCTGGCCGGCGCTCCGTTCGACGACACCGCCACCGCCCTCGGGGCGGCCAAGGCCGGGAGCATGGGCCAGGTGAGCTCCGCCAGCGAGGAGCTCTCGCCCGACCTGAAGAACCTGATCGGCACCCTGCACAAGGGGGAGCTGAGCCCGCCGGCCCAGGCTGCCGACGGCTACATCGTCTTTCTCTGCGACGACCGGGAGGACACGCCGGAGCGGTCGCTGGCCGATGTCAGGGGGCAGGTGCTGGCCGCGGCCCAGGACCAGAAGCGCCAGCGCCTCTTCGCCGACTGGCTCGACGAGCGGGAGAAGAAGGCGGCGGTCAAGGTCGCCTCCTTCTACGGGAAGTGGAACCGGGAGAGGGGGTCGGTGAATTGAGCGGCAATCGTGTGACCCGGCTGGTGGCCGGTGCCGGCGTGGCGCTGGCGGTGGCACTGGCCGGGGGGCTGACCGGGCCCGGCGTGGCGTCGGCCCACAACGCCGGCCGGATCGAACTGCTCGTCACCCACCTGCAGTTCACCGACGGCATGGGGTCGGAACGGGGCGTCATGGTCCACGCCGATCTGATCGACCGTGACTCGGGGGGGTCGGCGGCCGGGTTCGCCATCGTGGTGAACGCCACCGGCGCGGGCGGCGCCCCGGCCGGGCCGGTCACCCTGACCGATCGGAGCGGGACCGGGCACTACGAAGGCCTCCTGCCCGTCGGGCCGGGGTCGTGGACCGTGACGGCCAAGGCGGAGCAGGGGACGTCGGCCCTGCCTGCCCTCGGGAGCACCCGGACGGCGGCGGTGGAGATCGACGGGAGCGGCGCGGTGACCTCGGGCGGATCCCACGGCGGAGGCTCCCACGCCGAGCTGTGGGCGGTGCTGGCGGCGGCGCTGCTGGCGCTGGCGGCGGGGTGCTTCCTGGTTTTGAGAGGGCCGGCCCGTGGGCCGGCCGCCGCGCCGCCCGCCGGCCAGCGCGTCTGAGGGGCCGCGGGGATCGACACAAGGGGGGAGGACGATGAGGACACGACCGCTGCGAGGGGTGCTGGCGGCCATGGCCGGTCTGGCGGCTCTGGCCGGGCCGGCGCCGCGGGCGGGGGCGCAGGAGACGGCGACCACGGTGCCGCAATATGGTTCCCGACCGGTGAACATCACGCTCGAGGTGCGCACCGACAACCCGGATCCGTTGCCATCGCCGCTCTACATTCCGCTCCGGGCCCGCCTCACCGACGCCGGGACCGGACAGCCGGTGGCCGACCCCTACACCGTGCGGGCCAGCGTCAGGGTGCCCAACGAGGCGTCGAAGGAGGCCTACGACTTCGCCTATCCCCACGGGACGGTCGAGGGCGCCGAGGCCGGCGTCTACAACGGCGTCGTGATCGCGCCGGCCGGCGGGCGATGGACCGTGATCGTCAACGCCTACAACACGAAGGAGGCCGACACCGCCAAGTTGCCCCGCTCCCTGGGCCTGGCCCAGATCGACGTGGAGGCGACCGGTCCGGCGTTGCAGACCGCCCAGGGCCGGCGCAGCGGCGACGTGGCCGGCAACACGATTCCGAAGGCCCAGACCTCCGAGGTCGTCCTGCTCTTCCTCCACTCCGTCGTGGCCGGCCTTTGGTTCGCCCTGGCCGGCCTCATGGTCCTCATGGGCCTGCCCAACCGGCGGAGCCTGCTGTCGGCGAACGTGAGCGACATCCTCGACCGCAACCTCCGCCGGATGACCCAGGGCCTGCTGTGGGCGACCGTCGGGGTGTGGGGGACGGGCCTGCTCAACCTGAAGAAGGCAGTCGCCTTCCCCCCGCCGCTGTCGTCGGCCCAGGCGACCCGCCTCTTCCGCCTCCCCTACGCCAAGCCCTACACCCTCGCCCTGTACACGAAGATCGGGCTCTACGCCCTGCTGACCGTGAGCGCCCTGGCCCTGGTGAAGGAGGCCCGCCGCCGGGTGACCGAACTCGACGATGCCCGCTTCCGGGCCGAGCGGTCGCAGGCCGCCGCCGCTGTTGCGGTGGGGCCGACCACCGTCTCCGTCGGTCCGGCCCCGGCCCGGCCCGCCATTCCCTTCACCCCCCGCCGTACCGCCGCCGCCGCTGCCGCCACCACCGCCACCGCCGTGCGCCCGGCCCCGACGACGGGTGCCGGGCCGGGTGCCCCGTCGCCCAGCGGCCCGTCCGCCGTCGTCGCCCCGGCCGGCGGCCCGCCGTCCGTGGCCCCCGCCCCGGCCCCGGCCGGCGCCGCCTTCCGGATCTCCGTCGCCTCGCTGGTCGCCGGCGGGGGCGCCATCGTGTTCTGCGTCACCGTGCTCAAGTACTGCCACATTCTGAGCGAGGCCGTCCGCGGCCTCCGATGACCAGACGTGACGTTGAAACTGTCGTGAAGATGACAGAATCAGCCCCCGCAGCGGCCCTACCGTCTCCGTTGCTCAGCGGAAGCGCCAGGTCGACCGGGGGGAGACGAGACCATGTGCGGGATCACGGGATGGGTGGACTTCGAGCGTGACCTGACCGCGGAGCGCCCGGTCCTGGAAGCCATGACCAGGACGATGGCCTGCCGGGGGCCGGACGCCTCCGGGTACTGGGCGGTCCCGCACGCCGCCTTCGGCCACCGGCGGCTGGCCGTCATCGACATCGAGGGTGGCGGCCAGCCCATGACCGCCGGCGAGGGCGGCGACGTGGCCGCCGCCCTCACCTACAGCGGCGAGGCCTACAACTACCGGGAGCTGCGGGCCGAGCTGGCCGCCGCCGGCCACACGTTCTCCACCGCCAGCGACACCGAGGTCGTCCTGCGCTCCTACCTGGCCTGGGGCGACGCCTTCGTCGAGCGCCTGAACGGCATGTTCGCCTTCGCCATCTGGGACACCCGCCGGGAGGAGCTGCTCCTCGTCCGGGACCGGATGGGCGTCAAGCCGCTCTTCTATGCCCCGACCCCGACCGGCGTCCTGTTCGGGTCGGAACCCAAGGCGATCCTGGCCCATCCGGCGTTCGAGGCCGAGGTCGACCTCGACGGCTTCCGGGAGCTGCTCGGCCTGGCCAAGACTCCCGAGCGGGCCGTGTACTCCGGGATGGCCGAGGTCCGGCCCGGCCAGGTCGTCACCGTCGGCCGGGGCGGGCTGCGCAAGCGGCGCTACTGGCAGCTCGAGGCCACGCCCCACACCGACGATCTCCCCACCACGGTGACCACCGTGCGGGAGCTGCTGCTCGACATCGTGGACCGCCAGCTGATCTCCGACGTCCCGCTCTGCACGCTGCTGTCGGGGGGCCTCGACTCCTCGGCCGTCACCGCCATGGCCGCCGCCGCCCTCGGGCGGACGGGCGAAGGGCCCGTCCGCAGCTTCGCCGTCGACTTCCGCGGCTACACCGAGAACTTCACGCCCGACGTGATCCGCCCCACCGCCGACACACCGTTCGCCCACGACCTCGCCCGCCACGTCGGTGCCGACCACCACGACATCATCCTGTCCACCGCCGACCTGATGGACCCGGCCAACCTCCGGGAGATGGTCACCTCCTTCGACTACCCCACGAACTGGGGGGACGGATTCACCTCGCTGCTGCTGCTGTTCCGGGCCATCCGGTCCCAGACCACGGTGGCGCTGTCGGGAGAGTCGGCCGACGAGGTGTTCGGCGGGTACGCCTGGTTCCACGACCCGGAGTCGATCAACGCCGACGTGTTTCCCTGGCTGGCCGGGACAAGGATCCGCATGGCCGAACCCACGCTGCTCGACCCGGGCCTGCGGAAGGCGCTCGACCTGCAGGAGTACCGGCGCTCCGCCTTCCGCGACGCCGTGGCCGAGGTCCCCCACCTGCCCGACGGGCCCCTGTCCGAAGGGCACGAGCGCCGGATGCGGGAGGTGTGCTACCTCCACCTGACCCGGTTCGTGTGCTGGCTCCTCGACCGCAAGGACCGCACCAGCATGGCCACCGGGCTCGAGGTCCGGGTGCCGTTCTGCGATCACCGCCTCGTCGAGTACGTCTTCAACACGCCGTGGGCCATGAAGACGTTCGACGGGCGGGAGAAGAGCCTGCTGCGGGCCGCGGCCGGCGACTTCCTGCCCGAATCGGTGGCCCAGCGCAAGAAGGTCCCCTACCCGGCCACGCAGGACCCTACCTACGACGTCGCCCTCCGCGAGCGTCTGGCCAAACTCCTGACCGAGGACAGCCCCGCCCTCCCGCTGATCGACCGGGCCCGGGCCGAAGTGGCCGCCGCCGGAACACCGGACGACGAACTCCACCGCACCGACATCGAGTTCGTCCTCCAGCTCGACACCTGGCTCCGGGACTACGAGGTCCGCCTCGACCTGGACGCCTGATCGCCCACTCATCTGGCTTGACCACCCCCGGGGCAGGTAAGGCCCCGGCGGGGCCGGGGCCTGCTCCATTGTTGGCGTTGCCGGCCGGAGACGAGCGCCGGTGCCAAGGGTCCGCTCCGCCGGCCTTCGGCCGCCCTTGACACCGGCTTGGTGGCGGCCCGCCACCAGTGTCGGTCGCCGCCGAGAAATGTTGAGAACCGTTGCAGGACAAGGGTTTCTGTCACACCTAGCCGGTATTATGCACACATGTTCGTCGCTGGGATGGTCGAAGTCCTGGAGTCTCTCCGTCCGCT
>JAUZEY010000001.1 GCA_030838785.1 Actinomycetota bacterium
ATCGCTTTCGTGTTCGTGCCGGCCGCCACCATCGCCGCATAGGCGCTCACGAAATTCTCGCACGAGCACGCCGCGCCCGAGGGGACGGAGTTCCCCAGACCGACCACGACCGGATCCTTCACCGGGCCGGCCGCCGCCGTCGGGCTGCTGTCCGCCACCCGGCTCAGGGTGCCCGTCGTCGACGTGGCGGCCGTCGTCGACGTGGTGGCCGTCGTCGACGCGCCAGCCGTCGGGGTCGACCCGGATCCACAGGACGCCAGCCCCATGGAGGCAGCGAGGAGGATGGCGCGGTGGCAGGCCGGGAACCGTCTGGTCATGCGGCGCTGTGCTAGCAGCGGGCAAGGACCCGGCACAAGGCGGAGAATCTTCAGGTTTCTCAGGCGGACTCCGGACGGACCGAAGCCAGGTCGCCTCAGGAGCGGCTACGGTGCCGCTGCCCATGTCCCTCGCCGACCGATCCCTGCGCGCCCTTCTCGTCTTCGCCGTTCTGGCCGCCACGCTCAGCATGGCTTCACCGGGCCGGGAGGGCCGGGCGGCGGCGGCCGACACGGCCAGCGGGGGGTACTGGCTGGCATCGGCGGACGGGCGGGTCTACCGGCTCGGCGGGGCCCCGGACTTCGGGGCGCCGGCGGGCGCCCACCTGAACCAGCCGGTGGTGTGCATGACGTCGACGGCCACTGGCGGCGGGTACTGGCTCGTGGCCCGGGACGGCGGCGTGTTCGCCTTCGGCGACGCCCCATTCGCCGGTTCCACCGGCGGTCTCGTCCTCAACCAGCCGATCGTCGGCCTCGCCGCCGTGCCGCCCCCGAACTCCGGCCCGGCCGGCGGCTCGAGCTCCGATCCCGGTTCCGGATACTGGATCGCCGCCGCCGACGGCGGGATCTTCGCCTTCGGGAGCGCCGCCTTTTTCGGCTCCACCGGCAGCATCAGGCTGAACCAGGCGATCGTCGGTCTGGCCGCCACCACAACGGGCCGGGGCTATTGGCTCGTGGCCCGGGACGGCGGTGTGTTCGCCTTCGGCGATGCCCGCTTCTTCGGCTCCACCGGCAGCATCCGGCTCAACCAGCCAATTGTGGGCATGGCGGCCAGCCAGTCCGGCCAGGGCTATTGGTTGGTCGCTGCGGACGGAGGCATCTTCGCCTTCGGCGACGCCCGCTTTCTCGGCTCGGCCGCCGGGCGGACCGGCGCCAATCCCGCCGTCGCCGTCGCCGCCACCGCCAGCGGTGCCGGCTACTGGCTCGTCGCCCGCGACGGCGGCGTGTACGCCTTCGGTGACGCCCCCTTCGGCGGGTCGGCCACCGGCGCCACCTCCGACGCCGTCGTCGGCATCGCCCCCGTCGGCGGCCCCGGCGGGTGCGGCGGCTTCGAGCAGAACGAGGCCACGCCCCCCGACCGGCTGGCCGAGGCCGCCCGCTACGCCGCCGGCCGGACCGGCACGGCCGGCGTCGCCGTCGTCGACACCATCACCGGCAAGGTCCAGGGCAACCCCGACAGCGGCGTCGCCCTCAAGACAGCGTCGATCGTCAAGATCGTCATCGGCATGCGGCTCTTCGCCCGCGCCCACGAGCAGCACCGGGGGCTCACCGCCGACGAGCAGTCCGACCTCCAGAACATGATCCGGGTCAGCGACAACGACGCCGCCGACCGGCTCTGGGCGTCGCTCGGCGGCCCGGCGGTGATCGACTGGGTCCGGCGCGTGACCGGCGTCCGCAACACCGCCCCGCCCGCCGATCCCCCGTCGTGGGGCTTCACCACCACCACCGCCCGCGACATGGCGGTGATCCTCAACGCCCTCGTCCACGCCCGGGGCGTCACCGCCGCCCACCGGGACGCCCTCCTGCGGGAGATGCGCCAGGTCACACCGCCGCAGCGCTGGGGGATTGCGGACGCCATCCACCACTCCAACCCCGCGGTCAAGAACGGCTGGTATCCCGACGTCGACGAGCAGGTCTGGCGGGTCAACTGCACCGGCATCACCGACGACGGCCCTCACGGCAACCGGTGGGTCATCGTGGTGACGACCCGCTACCCCGCCAACCTCGGCGAGACCTACGGCCATGAGACCTGCTCCGGCGTCGCCGCCCGGGCCCTCCCCCCGACGATCTGACCCGCCGAACCGGAAACCGCGACTCAGCCGCCGAGCTCCACCACCGCTGCTTCCCATGGCCCGAGCGTCAGCGGGCCGTCGACCGCCTCGCCGTCGCGCTCCCGGCGGGTGGCGATCCGGATCCGTCCGCCGGCGGACGGGAGATCGACGGCGCCGGCGGTGTCGGACAGGTTGAGCGCCACCACGAACCGCCCTCCCCGCCGGAAGGCCCACAGCCCGTCCGGCGTGGCCAGCGACTCGTAGCCGCCGCCCGACAGGTCGGGCTCGGCGCGGCGCAGAGCGATGAGGTCCCGGCACAGCACCAGCATCGAGTCGGGATCGGCCCGCTGCTCCTCCACGGTCACGCCGGGCTGTGCCGACAGCGGTAGCCACGGCCGGGCCTCGGGCGTGGTGAAGCCGCCGCCGGGCTCCGCCGACCACGGCATCGGCGTGCGGCACGGATCCCGGCCCGGGCTGGCGTCGAAGGCGCCGGTCCCCACCGGGTCGCGCCGCTGCTCCCGCGGGACCGGCACGTCGGCCATGCCCAGCTCGTCGCCGTAGTAGAGGACCGGCGTCCCCCGCAGGGTCAGCAGCATGAGCAGGGCGCAGCGGGCCCGGTCGGCCGACCCGCCGGCCCACCGGTCGACGTAGCGGGGAAGGTCGTGGGTCGAGATGGCCCACACCGGCCAGGCGTCGGGCCCGTCGAGCGTGCGCTCGGTGGCGTCGACGATCGACCGCAGGCCCTCGGCGGTGAACGGCGAGTGGAGGAACACGAAGTTGAAGGCCAGCTGGAGCTCGTCGCCGTCGCCGTAGAAGGGGCGGAGCCGCTCGACGTCGAGGACGTACGTCTCCCCCAGCAGCAGCCGGGGCGGGTCGTACTCCTCGGCGAGGGCCCGCCACCGCCGCAGCACGTCGTGGGCCTCGGGCCGCTCGGCGTTGTAGACCTTGCGCTGCCCGAAGGCGGTGACGTAGGGGTGGTCGCCGGGCTCGGCCGGCGGGTTGTCCCGCAGCTCCTTGTCTTTCACGATGGCGTGGGCGACGTCGATGCGGAACCCGGCCACGCCCCGGTCGAACCAGAACCGCAGGATCTGGTCGAACTCCTCCCGCACCTCCTCGCTCCACCAGTTGAGGTCGGGCTGGGTGGGCAGGAAGTTGTGGAGGTAGAACTGGCGGCTGACGGGATCCATCGTCCAGGCCGGGCCGCCGAAGCTCGAGCGCCAGTTGTTGGGCGGCGACCCGTCCGGCCTGGGATCGGCCCAGACGTACCAGTCCCGCCGGGGGGAGCTCTTCGACGCCCGGGCCTCCCGGAACCAGCGGTGCTTGGAGCTGGTGTGGTTGGGGACGAGGTCGAGCACCACCTTGATCCCCCGGGCGTCGGCCTCGGCCACCAGCCGGTCGAAGCCCTCGAGATCGCCGAGGACGGGCTGGACGCCGGTATAGAAGGCGACGTCGTAGCCCCAGTCGCTGTCGGGCGACGGCGTGATCGGCGTGATCCAGATGGCGTCGACCCCGAGCCAGGCCAGGTGGTCGATCCGCTCGGCGATGCCAGCCAGGTCGCCGACGCCGTCGCCGTTGGAGTCCCGGTACGACCGGGGATAGATCTGGTAGATCACGCCGTCCCGCCACCACGTCACGGGCGCCGAGGTTACCCACACAGGGCATCCGCCCCCGATCCCGCCCCGGCTGGCAGGCTGGGACGGGCCTCAAGCCGGGCGGACATCGGGTCGATATCAGAACGTATGGGGAGGATCGGCGTGCTGCGGGACCGGTGGTCAGCGTGGCCGCGGCCGCGCCGCATCGTCGTTGCGTGCGTCGTCGTCCTGACCGGGATCGTGGCCGCGGCGGGGATCGCCGGGTCGAACCCGAAGCACCCGGCCCAGGTCGTGTGGCACGACCACGTGGCCGATCCGGCCCCGACTTCGACCTCCACGACTCCGGCCGGTCCGTCGCCGGACGGCGCCCCGTTGTCGCCCGGGGCGACCACCAACGTTCCCGGCGCCGCCGGGGCGGACGGCATCCCGGTCCCCGGCTCGCCCAGCACGTCCGGCGCGACCGCCTCGTCGCGCCCCACCACCTCGTCCGGGCCGTCCACCGGCGGACCGTCGGCCACCGTCCCCGGCGACCCCCTGGCCGGGCTCCGGATGGCCGCCGAAGGCCCCCGCACCGGCTACGACCGCAACCTCTTCGGCAACTGGATCGACGCCGACCACGACCGGTGCGACACCCGGGAGGAGGTCCTCCAGGCCCAGTCGACCACGCCGCCCCAGACCGATTACTCGGGCACGGCCTGCAAGGTCCTGGCCGGCGATTGGGTGAGCCTCTACGACGGCGCCGTCCTCACCGACCGGACCCAGGTCGAGATCGACCACGTCGTCGCCCTGGCCGAGGCCTGGGACTCCGGCGCCTCGGCCTGGGACGCCACCCGCCGCCACGACTTCGCCAACGACCTGGCCCACCCCGAGCTGCTGGCCGTGTCGTCGTCGACCAACCACGCCAAGGGCGACCGCGACCCGGCCGAATGGTCGCCGCCGATGGCGGGGGCCCAGTGCGCCTTCGCCTCCGACTGGGTGGTCGTGAAGATCGCCTGGAACCTCTCCGCCGACCCGGCCGAGGTCGCCGCCCTCCGGCGGATGCTGGCCACCTGCCCCGGCGGCCGGCTGACCCCGACCCCGGCTCCGTCGTCGACGCCGACGGGCCAATCGCCGACCTCGCCGACCTCGCCGACGACGGCCCGCCCCACGGTCACGACGGCCACGACCGCCCCGGCCGCAGTGCCGGGCCTCCTCGTCGCCGGTCTCGACTGCCCGGGGGAGGGCGTGACCGTCCGCAACGGCGGCTCGGCGGCCGCCGACCTGTCCGGCTGGTCGATCCACGACGAGGGGGACAAGCACACCTTCGCCTTTCCCGCCGGCTACCGCCTCGCCCCCGGCGCCTCCGTGACCGTCCGCAGCGGCGGTCCGGCCCACGCCGGCGAGCTGCAGTGGCTGAACTCGGCGGTGTGGAACAACGACGGCGACACGGCCACCCTGGTCGACGCCGGCGGCACCGCCCGCTCGACCCGCAGCTGCTAGTCCGCCCGCACTAGCCCTCGGGGAGCGTTCCGGCCGAGCCGCCCTTCCGCCGCGACCGGGCCGCTTCGCCGCATGGCGAATCCATCAGGGACAAGGGTGTGTCGACACCTTTCGCCCGGCGCCGATGGCGGCCGACAACTGGAACGGCGGCGCATGGGGCGCCGGCACCGAGTCCAGGACGGGTGCATTGCGGCGCACGAGATCGGGGATGCTGGCGGTCACCGGCCTGCTGGCGGCCATCGCCGGCGGCGTCGGGCCCATCGTCCTCCCGGCCGGCACGCCGGCGGCCACGGCGTCGGCCGACCACCGCCTGGCCGAGATGGCGTCGCCTTCGCCGTTCCGGGGTCTCGTGTACGACGGCCTCAGCCTCGGCCGCAAGGGCTCGGCCTGCAACGGCGCCTTCGAGGCCCGGAGCCGGACGGGTGCCTCCCTCGGCTGCTCGCACGGCCCCGACCCCGCCCCGCCCGGCACCGACGTCCGCCGGGGCCGGACCGACGGCCAGGTCGAAGCCGACCTTCGCTCCGCAGCAGACGGCACGTCGGACACCACGGCGACGCCCGGCGCCACCTCCGTCCGCACCACGCCGGACACACCAGCGGCGCTCGTGGCGTCGCCGGCCCTTACCGGCTCGCTCGGCGACGAGGCCGATGCCGTTGGGGCGGGCGGCGCGGCCTCGGCGGCACTGGGGAGCGTCGGCTGCATCGGGGACGGGACGGCGGGTTCGCGGGTGCAGGCCATCTATGCCGTGCCGGCCGACCGCACCGACCGGTCGGCCACCGTCATCCCGGCCATCCGGTCGAGCTACGCCCCCCGGGTCGACTGGCAGTTCAACACGTCGGCAGCCGAGACCGGCGGGGAGGCCCACGTCAACTTCGTCACCGAGCCCGACGCCGCCGGGACGGGGTGCCAGCTGTCCGTGGCCGTCGCCCACCTCACGGCCGCGGGCGACGACTCGTTCTCCAACACCGCCGCCGAGTTGAAGGCCCTCGGCTACAACCGGCCCGACCGGAAGTACCTCGTGTGGACCGACGCCGCCGTCCTGTGCGGCGTGGGCAGCCTGTACTCCGACGCCAAGCCGGGGCTGACCAACCTCAACAACGGCTACGCCCCGATGTTCGCCCGGGTCGACGCCGCCTGCTGGGGCTACGCCGAGGGCCACGAGCTCATGCACACGCTCGGCGCCGTGCAGAGCGGCGCTCCCCACGCCACCGCCGCCGGCCACTGCTACGACGAGCCCGACGAGATGTGTTACGACGACGACGGCAACGGTCCGGTGACCATGCTCACCGTCTGCACCGGCCGCAGTGACTCGCTCTTCGACTGCAACCACGACGACTACTTCTACGCCGGTACGCCCCCGGCGCTGAACTGGCTCGCCACCCACTGGAACACCTACAGCAGCAACTGGCTCCTGCGGGCACCGCTGCCGGCGGTGGCCACGGTTCCGCTGCCGCTCGGCTCGACCGGCCCGTCCGGCTCCTCGACGGGGACCGGATCGACCGGCACCGGCACGGGCACGGGCACTACCGGGACCGGGGGCACCGGCACGACGGGGACCGGGGGCGCCGGCACGACCGGCACCGGCGGGACCGGGAGCGGCGGCCTCGGCATCGGGAGCGGGACGACCGGGCCGATCGGCACGGGCCTGCCCCCGCTGCCGACGCTGCCGATCGGGCCCGGCTCCGGCTACTGGATGCTCACCGCCGACGGCCACGTCCACCCCTTCGGAGGCGCGGCCTTCTACGGGCAGCCCTACCCGCTGGCCGGCGGCGCCCGGGCGGTCGACCTCGAGCCCACCCCGTCCGGCGACGGCTACTGGACCGTGGACGACCGGGGCCGGGTCCGGGCCTACGGCGACGCTTGGGAGCCTCACCTGCCTCCCCCGGCGCAGGCTCCGACCCTCCCCAGCGTGGCGGGCGACCGGCTCGACCCGGGCGAGCGGGCGGTCAGCCTGTCGGCCACCCCGTCCGGCGACGGCTACTGGGTCTTCACCACCCGGGGCCGGGCCGTGCCCTTCGGCGACGCCGGGTTCTTCGGCGATGTGTCAGGCCTGGACCTCAACCGGCCGGTCGTCGGTTCGGTGGCCACGCCGACCGGGCAGGGCTACTACCTCTTCGCTTCCGACGGCGGCATCTTCACCTTCGGCGACGCCGGCTTCTTGGGGTCGACCGGCGCCCTGCGCCTCAACCAGCCCGTCGTTGCCATGGCGGCCATGCAGTCCGGCACGGGCTATTGGTTGGTCGCTGCGGACGGAGGCCTCTTCGCCTTCGGCGCCGCCGGCTTCTTCGGCTCGATGGGCAGCGTCCGCCTCAACCGCCCGGTCTCGGCCGTCGTCCCCGCCCGCGACGGCTACCTGATGGTCGGCGAGGACGGCGGGGCCTTCTCCTTCGGTGACGTCGCCTTCTTCGGCTCCCTGGCCGACCGGCCGCCCACCAGCCCGGTCGTCTCGGTCGCCTTGCGGGGTTGACCGCTCGGTTCCGAGCTTCTGGGGACGGATCGTGCCGGAAAAGCGGGACGATCCGTCCCCAGAACCGGACGGCCTCTCTATACGACCCGGCGGGA
>JAUZEY010000023.1 GCA_030838785.1 Actinomycetota bacterium
CGGCGGCGTTGGCCGCCCGCACCGCGCCCCGGAGGCTCTGGCGGGGCTGACCCGGGGCGGCCTTGCGCCACGCCTCGAGCACCGCTTCGGTGGCCAGGCGGCTGGCGACCTCCCCGGCGGCGTGCCCGCCCAACCCGTCGGCCACGACGAACAACGGGTTCTGCGTCCAGGCGTCGTCAGGGATGCCCGGGACGTGGACGGCGGCGAAGTCTTCGTTGTGGGGCCGCACGTCGCCCGGTTCGGAGCGGAGCGCCCACGAGAGCTTGCCGTGCACGGCGTGAGCGGCGAGTGAGCCGTTCCCCTCCACCGGCAGTTCAGCGCCCGGTAGGGTCGGCACCCGTGACCCGTCCGAAGAAAGCCGTTCCGCCGGCGCTGCAGCCCGGCCGGCGCCCGTCCAGCCCGGGTTTCCTGCTGCTGCTGGCGCTCATGTGGATCGGCTCCGGCGTCGTCGCTCTCGTCGCCCTGCACGCCTCCTGGAGGCTCGTGCCCGGGATCGTCTTCGTCGGGATCGGCCTGCTCTTCCTCCGGGGGGCGGCCGCGACCGTAGTCCGGCGCTCGGAGCCGAGGCCTTAGCCCTTAGTCCATGCCGCTGCCCGGCGCCGCCACGACCACCGGTTCGGCGACCAGACTCTCCTTGAACCCGGGGATGCCGAGGACGGGCTTGCCCCGCATGCGGGGGTTGACGGCCACCCAGACCATGCCGGCCACGATCCACACCCCGACCATGGCCAGCGCGATGAAGGCGTTCTTGGACGAGTCGCCTCCCGCCTTCACGGCCAGGTACACGATGCCGCCCAACTCGGCCACGTTCATCAGCAGGCCGAGGCCGGGGACGATCCGGTGTTTGAGGTAGTGCTTGTCATGGCGGCTGGCGAAGGACACCAGGGCGATGAGGCAGGTGATCCCGTAGACGATGAACGTGCCCGTGTTGGAGGCCAGCGTGATCTGGGTCAGGGTGTTGATCGACTTCACGCCGTAGATGCCGAAGAGGGCGGAGACAGCCGTCAGCACGGCGATCCCGCCGTGGGGAGTGGCGAAGTTTCCGTGGAGCAGGCCGAGCACCCCCGGCATCTCCCCGTCCTTGGCCATGGCGTAGGTGACCCGCACGCCGACGTTGAGACAGGCGAGGGTGGTGCCGATCAGGGCCAGGAGGACGGTGGCCGCCATGATCAGGGCCAGCGTCGTGCCGGTCGAGCCCAGCATGCTGTCGCCGACCGTCTTGATCATGTCTCCGATGGGAGCGCCGCTGACGCCGGCCGCGGCGTAGCCGGTCAGCGTGTGGCCGGCGGCGTCCACGCTGGCGATGCTGGCACCCCCCACCGCGAAGTTGGCCGCGAAGTATTCGAAGAGGTAGCAGATCCCGCCCTGGATGATGAGGCTGAGGAGCACCGCCTTCTTGATGTCCTTCTCGGGTCGCAGCGCTTCGGCCCCGAGCGCGGTCACCGACTCGAAGCCGACCAGGAGGAGGATGGCGATCGTCGACTGGTAGATGACGTTGATCAGGCTGTGTCCGCCGCCCCAGAAGACATGGCCGGCGTTGGGAACCTCGAAGCCCCCGGCGGCGTGGGGATGGGTCACCCGGAAGATGATGAAGACCACGCCCACCGCGAACAGGCTCGTGATCTGGATGACGTTGATCACGATGGCGGCCATCGTCGAACCGCTGATCCCCCGGAAGGCGATGGCTCCTGACAGCGCGGCGAAGGCGACGGCGACGATCGACAGCGGTAGCCACGTCAGCTGGTGGTGGACCACCGTGAGGTAGATGTAGCCGAACAGCGTGGCCGTGAAGGCGACCATGATGCCGGGGTAGATCCAGTAGTACAGGTGGCTGATCCAGCCCACCGACAGCTTGGCCGCCCGGGCCAGGCGCTGGTGCTGGAGCTTCTCCTTGTCGAGGAAGGTGGCCTCGGCGAAGTAGTAGCTGGACCCCGCGCCGGCGTCCGGGTAGATGCGGGCCAGCTCGGCGTAGCTGTAGGCCGTGAGCAGGGCCAGCACGAGCGAGAACAACAGTCCCGTCCACATGTCGGGCGCGGTCGAGGCCGCGCCGTGGGTCTGGGCCGCCTGGACCTGGAACGTCGTCCACAGGAACGCTCCCGGGGCGATGAGCGCCATGGCGTTCACCGTGATGCCGGTGAGCGTGAGACTCCGCTTCATCTCCGCCACTGGCGCGTCGGTCACGATCGCCCTCGTTTCTCTCGCCCGACCTGCACCTTAGGAAGGACATGGGTCGCCCCGAGGTCCGGCGCCTGAACGCTTTCTTCACGTGGCCCTTTCGGAAGCGCCTTCTGACGGAGCCCTTCACGCCGCCGAAACGCTCCCGACTCCCGGCGCCTTTACCTTCCTCTCTCAGCGGAGCGGGCCGACCACAAGCTGGGCATCAAGAGGAGCGAATTCATGAGCGGAAGCAAAGCCCGGCTGCAGGCGATCGACGCGGTCAAGGACTTCGACGGGCCGGCCGGGTTCTTCCCGACTCCGGAGGCTCCGGGAGAGGTCTTCGGACAGAACGTCTTCACCAAGGCGGTCATGCGCCAGCGACTGCCCAAGCCGGTGTTCAAGTCGGTGATGGCGACCATCGAGCACTCGAAGCCGTTGGACCCGGCCGTGGCCGACGTCGTGGCGTCGGCCATGAAGGACTGGGCCATGGAGAAGGGCGCGACGCACTACGCCCACGTCTTCTATCCGTTGACCGGTCTCACCGCCGAGAAGCACGACAGCTTCCTCGAGCCGGGCGGCGACGGCTCGTCGATCGCCGAGTTCGCGGGCAAGACGCTCGTCCAGGGCGAACCGGACGCGTCGAGCTTCCCCAACGGCGGCCTGCGGGCGACGTTCGAGGCCCGGGGCTACACGGGCTGGGACGCGACCAGCCCCGCCTACATCCTGGAGAACCCCAACGGGAACACGCTGTGCATCCCGACGGTGTTCGTGTCCATGACCGGCGAGGCGCTCGACCACAAGACACCGCTGCTGCGGTCCCAGCAGGCGATGGCGGCCCAGGCCGAGCGGGTCCTGCGGCTGTTCGGCCACGAGGAGCCCGACGCCGTGGTGTCGTTCGCCGGCGCCGAGCAGGAGTACTTCCTGATCGACCGGAGCTTCTTCCT
>JAUZEY010000028.1 GCA_030838785.1 Actinomycetota bacterium
CGACGGTCCGGGTGGTGGCGACGTTCATGGTCATGACGGCGTTCCTTTCACGATGGCGGGGCGAGCTCGGCCGCCAGGACCAGCAAGCGGTGGTCGCTGTCCCGCAGATCGTCGCTGAGGTGACCGATGAGGGCGGTGAGATCGCCACCGTCCCGAGCCCGGAGGGCGACGCCGGCGTCGGAGGCGACCCGGCGGGCGTCGTCGAGTCCGTCGAGCAGCCCGGCCAGTCGACGGCGGTGCTGCTCCACGGCCTGGAGGATCTCGGCCAAACCCTCAACGGTCACGGGCTCCACCGTCGCGCTCCCCGATGTCGCCCACATCCCGGAATCGCGTGGTTGAGCCGCCCGGCCCGATGACCCCGAAGCGCCGGACTACGCGTTCCCGGGATACCGAGCCGGGGGCGTGTCTCGCATGCTGAACGTCTTGCCACCAGAAGGAGACGACGACGGTGACCATCGCTCTGCAAGAACGACCTCGATCCTCCGGCGGGGTCGCCGCCCGCCTGGACGCCCACGCCCGAACCCGCGACCGGCAGCTGCGGGCCGAGCTGCTAGCGCGCCACGACGGCCTGGCGGTGAGCCTGGCCCGTAGGTTCCGCACGCATCGCGAGCTCCAGGACGACCTGGAACAGGTCGCCCGCGTCGGGCTGATCCACGCCGCCGACCGGTTCGACCCCAGCCTGGACCGGCCGTTCGAGGCCTTCGCCCGGGCCACGATCACCGGCGAACTGAAGCGGCACCTGCGGGATCACACGTGGTCCATGCGGCTCCCACGGTCCCTCCATGACTGCTACCTCGAAGTGGTGGGGGTGCTGGATGACCTGACCCAGGAGTTGGGTCGCTCCCCCCGGATCTCCGAAGTGGCGGAGCGCGTGGGGTTGACGGTGGAACAGGTGCTCGAGGCCATGGAGGTGACACCTCCGCTGTCGCTCGATTGGGCTCGGCCGGACGGACGGTCCCTGGAGCCGTCGGAAGATGACCCCGGGCCCCAGCGGCTCGAGGACCACGCCCTGGTCGCCTCGCTCCTGGCGCCGCTCAACGAGCGGCAACAGCGGGTGATCGAGTTGCGTTTCGTGGAAGGGCTGACCCAGCTGGAGATCGCCCGCCGGCTGGGCGTGAGCCAGATGTGCGTGTCACGCCTGCTGACCAAGTGCCTGCGCCAGATGCGGGAACGGGCCGCAGCCCTGGAGCGGGAACCGTACCGGTCGGGCGTCGATCCCGGGACTGAGCAACCCCAGGGAGGTCGACAGTGAGATCCGGTCCCGTCATCATCGGCTACGACGGATCCCCCGCTTCGGAATGCGCCCTGCAGGAGGCCGGGCCGGTGCTGGCCCCCGACCGGGCGCTGGTCGTGGTCGTCTTCGAGGCGAGCCTGCCCTTCGACCTCGTCGCCGTGCCCTCGATCCTGCCCGCTCCCATCGACATCCGCACCGCGCTGGATCTCGAAGAGAAGCTGTCCGACGCCGCCCGTCGCCTGGCCGAACACGGCGCCGCCCTGGCCCGGAAGGCCGGTTTCGAGGCCGAGGGTCTGGCCGTGGCCGACGACGTCACCACCGCCGCCACGCTCGTCCGTCTGGCCGAGGAGCGCGACGCCACTGTCGTCGTCCTCGGGGCCCACGGCCACAAGCCGATGGCCCAGGCGCTGATGGGCAGCACGACTCAGGACGTCATCCGCCGGGCGCCCTGTCCCGTGCTGGTCCGGGGCCCGGGCGAGAAGGACTAGACGGGGGCTACGACGGGCGGCGACCGGCGGCGTCGAGCGCCTCGACGATGGCGGCGGTCACGGCGTCCGGCGCCTGGTCGGCGTCGACGGTGATCAGCACCCCGCGCCGGCGGTAGAAGTCCAGCAACGGTTCGATCTGACGGTGGAACTGGTCGAGCCGCCGCTCGACCGTGGCGGCGACGTCGTCGCTCCGGCCGGCGGCGGCCCGTCCGGCGAGACGCCGGCGGGCCACCGCGTCGGGTAGGGCCAGGTACACCACCGCGTCGGGCGAGGCCACCGCTTCCAGGTCGCGGGCCTGACCGGCGGTGCGGGGGAAGCCGTCGAGCACGTACCCGCCGGCCGCCTCGGCGGCGGCGAGGGCATCGCGCACCGCGGCCAGGGCGTCGTCGTCGCCGACCAGGTCACCCCGGTCGAGGACGGCCGCCAGCTCGCTCCCGGGTTCGGCGGCGGCCCGGGAGCGCAGCAGTTCGCCACTCCCGATGTAGGGCACACCCAACCGCTCGGCCAGCACCCGGCCCTGGGTCCCCTTCCCCGAGCCGGGGGCACCGAGGAGGACGATCCGCATCGACGGATGCTAATGCGGTCGGGTCAGCGGGCCCCGCAAGGCGGGGTGGTGTTCACTTCTCCAGGGCTTCGAGCATGCCGTGCAGGTGGGCGACCGCCAGTTCGACGTCGGAGTACTTGCGTTGCCCGGCCCGTGATTCTGCGGCCAGCAGGCCGCAGCGATGCACCTTCTCGAAGTCGCCGTAGGGGAACTTGTACCTCCCTTTGGTGTCCTCGGGTTGTTCGTCGTCGACCCCGAGGTACCACCGGGCGTACTCGGCGAAGCCGTGCTCCTCGATGTAGGCGTTCTCCTGCGCCGCGGTCGGCTGGTGTTCGCTCCAGTCGTCCCGGTTGTCGAGCACGTACCGGCCGGCCTTGATCAGCGACCGGGCGTGCTCGGAGGCCTTTTGGTTCAACTTCACGGCCATGATTGTCTACCCTCCCGTCCTACCGGCGAGGCCTCCCATGTTGCGCCCGGCACCGTTCCGGGGTATCCCGCGGTCGCGTAGTCTCACCCGCCCGAGCGGGCCCCGTCGGCGAGGATCGTGACGCGGTCGTCGATCACCTCCACGAAGCCGGAGTCGACGTCGGCCACCTCCTCGCTCCCGTCCGGTTTCACGATGCGCACCCGCCCGGGGCGCAGGGCGCCG
>JAUZEY010000039.1 GCA_030838785.1 Actinomycetota bacterium
TCGTCGAAGCACCAGGGGAGGTCGAGCTCTTCGGCCATGCGGCTCTCCTTACGGGGTGGGCTTCGGCTCCAGGAACCGGGCCAGGGCGGCGCGGACGCCGGTGTTCTTTCCCAGACGTCGGTGTTCTTTCCCATGTGGTCTCATGCGTCGAGCAGCGCCACGAGCGCCATGCGGGCCAACATGTCCTCGGCCCGGGCCCGGGGGAGCCCGACCTGGCGCCGGTAGCCGGTCGAGTTGAGGAGCCCGATGGCGGCATGAACGGCCGTGCGCCGCTCGTCGTCGGACTGGTCGGGGCGCAGCGTGCGCAGGAGGTCGGCCCAGGCCTCGACGTAGGCCCGCTGGAACCGACGCACCCGCTTGCGCTCGGTACCGGGCAGGTTCCGCTCCTCGGAGATGTAGACGACGATGAGCGCCCGGTCCTCGAAGGCGAGCCGGACGTGGAGGCGGACGAGCGTCTCGAGCGCCGAGCGGTGCCGTCCGGGGGCGTCATCGCCAAGCTCGGCCGCGACGGTCTCGAGGATGGCTCCGAGGCGCTCGGCCAGCCGGTCGAAAAGGGCGACGAGGACGGCGTCCTTGTTCTTGAAGTGCCGGTAGATGGCCGGCCCGGTCACCCCGGCGGCGGCGGCGATGTCGTCGATGCCGGCGCCGTGGAACCCGTTCTCCTCGAAGAGCGACGTCGCCGAGGCCAGGATGCGTTCCCGGCGCTCCCCCCGCGGTGTTGCCAGTCGGGCCATGGTGAACGAACGTAAACGTCCCGGGCGGTCGGGGGCAAACCGCACTCGGGGGGCTTCGCCCCCGAGATCCCCCCAAAGTCAAAGGCCGGTCTCGGGCAACTTTGGCAACGGAGGCTTACAGGGTAGGATTCGAGCCGCACCCGCCTCCGCGGAAGGAGCGGACGTTGAAACTCATCCTGGCCCTCGTCGTCGCCGCTGGTCTCCTGGGGGTCGCCCGTCCGGCGACTCCGCGCCAGGACCACAGCGGCATCTGCGTCGGCAGCATGCAGATCGTGGCCTGCGTACCACCCGACGGCACATAGGCCCTCGCCCTAGGTGTGCCCCCGGAAGGCGGGGCGGCGGCGCTCGACGAAGGCGGTGATGCCCTCCACCACGTCGGGGCTGCTCCACAGGCTGCGGATCGTCTTCTCCTCGTCGTCGAGGTGCTCGTCGAAGCGCTGCCCCGGGGCGGCGTCGACGAGCCGGCGGGTCTCGACCAGCGCCCCGGGGGCCGCGCCCGCCACCTCCGCGGCGAGGCGGGCGGCAGCGGTCCAGACCTGACCGTCGGGGACCACCTCGTCGGCCAGCCCGCAGGCGGCCAGCTCGGGGGCGGTGATGCGCCGGTTGCGGAGGAAGGCGGCGTTGGCCGCCGCGCTGCCCAGCGCCCGGGTGAGGTGGAACGACGTGCCGCTGTCGGGGGAGAGGCCGATGGCGCAGAACGCCGGGACGAAGACGGTCGACTCGCCGACGACCCGCAGGTCGCAGGCGCAGGCCAGGCCGATCCCGGCGCCGGCCGCCGTCCCCTCGACCGCCGCCACCGTCGGGATGGGCAACGCCCGCAGCTGGCGGGTGATCGTGTGCATGGCGACGAGCAGCGGCGTGATGTCCTCGTCGACCCGTCCGGCGCGGGCGGCGTCGTGGAACAGGTTGAGGTCGGCCCCGACGCAGAAGGCCGGCCCCGCCCCGGCCAGCACCAGCGCCCCGATCCCGTCGGGCAGGTCGTCGAGGGCGGCGATCGCCTCCTGGACGAAGCCCGGGTCGACCGCGTTGCGCGTCTCCGGCCGCTCGAGGATGAGCCAGCCGATCCCGTCCTCCACCTTCGCCGTCACATCTCCCTCGCCCGCCATGTCGCTCACGGTACCTGGGGCGGGCGGGTACCGTGCAGGCGTGCGTCGCCTCGCTCCGCTGCTCGTGCTGGTGGCCACCCTGGGGGCCTGCGACCGGGGGGGCAGGTCCGGCTCCGGCGGTGCGGTGAGCTACTCGGAGAACGGGCTGGCCATGACCGCTTCGTTCGACGAGCCACTGCGGACGGGGCGTCCCGTCACCTGGCGCCTCGAGGTCGAGAACCGGGGCCACGAAGCGGTCACGCTGCGCTTCTCGTCGAGCAAGGAGGGCGATGTCGCCCTCCGCCAGGGCGACCGGGAGGTCTACCGGTGGTCGGCCGGCCGGCTCTTCTCCCAGGCGCTGCGGGAGCTGCCGCTGGGGCCGGGAGCGAAGCACACCTTCTCGCTGGAGGACCGGGGCCTGACCGTCCCGGCGGGAGCCTACGAACTCGCGGGGGAGCTGGCCTCGGACCCGACGCTCCTGCCGGTCCGCCGGCCCGTCCGGATCGAGCGCTGACAAGAGGAGCGTCGATCGGGCCGGATCTACTGGAGCTTTGGCGATTTCTGCGGAGAATCTCCAGCAGATTGTAGATTTTACCTCTACCGTCACTACTAGAATCTACAGTAACTATAGATTCAGGAGGTGGTTGGCGGTGGAATTGGTCTCGATCGGGGCGATCGCAGCCGAACTCGGGCTCTCTCCGTCCTACATCCGCCTGCTCACCGAACAGGGCCTGTTCGCGGCGCACCGGACGGCCGGGGGGCATCGTCGCTACGACCTCGCCGCCACCCGCCAGGCGTGGGTCACCCATTGCCTCGAACGGGAAGGCCGCCCGCCCGGCCTGGCCCTGGAAGGCGGCGGCCGGTCGACCCCGACGGTCGAGTGCCGCTACCCCCTGGCGGGGCTGGAGGAGGACCGCGTCCACCGGGAGCTGTCGGGGGCGCTCGACCTGGCCGGCCACGAGCCCGCCCGCGTCATCGTCGCCTACGCCTTCACCGAGATGCTCAACAACGCCATCGACCATTCGGGGGGCCCGGCGGCCGTCGTACGCCTGTGGCGCCGCGCCGCCCGCGTGGAGGTGGAGATCGCCGACGACGGCGACGGCGTCTTCGCCCATCTCCTCGCCGGCCTCGGCCTCCCTGACCTCTTCGCCTCCGTCCAGGAGCTGAGCAAGGGGAAGCGGACGACCGCCCCCGAGCGGCACAGCGGGGAGGGCATCTTCTTCACCAGCAAGGCCGTCGACCTGTTCACCCTGGCGGCCAACGGGATCGTCTGGACCGTCGACAACCTCCGCCACGATCAGGCGCTCGGCGCCTCCGCGGTGCGGGTCGGGACGACGGTCCGGTTCTCCGTCGACCCCGGGACGGAGCGTGATCTCGGAGCCGTCTTCCGTCAATTCTCGGACGAAGACCACGCCTTCAGCCGGAGCCGGCCGGTGGTGCGGCTGTTCGAGATCGGCGTCAGCTTCGTGAGCCGGAGCGAGGCGAAACGGCTCCTGGCCGGCATGGAGCGGTTCAAGGAGGTCGAGGTCGACTTCACCGGGATCGAGGTCGTGGGGCAGGGCTTCGTCGACGAGCTGCTCCGGGTCTGGCCGGCGGCGCACCCCGAGACCCGGATCGTCCCCAGCCACATGACCGAGGAAGTGGAGTTCATGGTGAGTCGGGGCCTGCCGGGCCCCGGCTCACCATGAACCTCAACGTCGAGTTGACGTCTAGAGCATCGAGCGCCGGTGGTTCGTGCCCGTCAGGGCGCCGACGATGAACAGGACCACGGCGATGATCAACATCCACTTCAGGCCGGCCACGAACAGACCGGCGCCGCCGAAGAGCAGTGCCAGGACCAGTAGCAGCAGTACGAGACCCATTCGGAAATCCTCCTCGTGACCAGCGGTGTAGGTGCCCGAGGTGTACCCCCGGTGGGTCTCCGTCAGTCTCGTGAAAGGGACGAACTTGCCGCCTCCGGATTGAGGGCATTCCGCGGTATCTCCCCGGCCAGGACGGCCCGGGCGGAGGACGAGGCGAGGCGGGCCATGGCGGTGCGGGTGGCCACCGACGCCGACCCGATGTGGGGGAGGAGCACCGCCCCCGGGGCGGCCAGCAGGCGGGGGTGCACGACGGGCTCGGCCTCGAACACGTCGAGGCCGGCGGCGGCGATCCCGCCGGTCTCGAGCGCTTCGGCCAGCGCCTCCTCGTCGACGATCGGGCCCCGGGCGGTGTTGACGAGCACCGCCGTCGGCTTCATGGTGGCCAGCTCGGCCGGCCCGATGAGGTAGCGCGTCGCCGGCGTGAGCGGCACGTGGAGGCTCACGATGTCGGACCGGCCGAGCAGCTCGTGGAGGTCGCCGACCCAGCCCGGTTCACCGGTCGGGGTGCGGGTGTGGTGGATGACCTCCATGGCGAACCCCTGCGCCCGGCGGGCGACGGCCCGGCCGATACGGCCGTAGCCGACGAGGCCGAGGGTGGCGCCGTGCACGTCGCGGCCGAGGAACTCGTCGATGTGGAAGCCCGTCCACCGGCCGGCCCGGAGCGCTGCCTCCGCCTCGGAGGTGCGGCGGGCGGCGGCCAGCACAAGGAGAAAGGCGAGGTCGGCGGTGGTCTCGTCGAGGATGCCGGGCGTGTTGCACACCACCACGCCCGCCGCGGTGGCGGCATCGACGTCGATGTTGTCGAAGCCCACCGCCACGTTGGCCACCACCCGGAGCCGGCCCTTCCCGGCGGCCAGCACGGCGGCGTCGACCCGTTCGGTGAGCAGGCAGACGACACCGTCGAAACCTTCGCCGAGGGCGGCGACCAGTCCGGCCTGCTCGAACGGCTCGTCGTCGGTCCGCTGAACGATCTCGCACGGCGGGCCGGGCCCGTCCGGGGCGACGAGCGGGTCGGTCGTCCCGGCCGGAAGCGGCCGGGTGACCAGCACCCGGGGCCGGCCCGTCACGACCTCAGCGACCGGCGCGACGGGCCGCTTGGTCGGCGGCTTCGGCCAGCCGGGGGATGACGCTCTCGAACGACCGCCAGCTGTCGTCGGTGGCGCCGTAGGCGCCCGAGGCGTAGCGGACGTAGACCCCTTCCAGGATCACGGCGATCTTCCAGTAGCCGAGAGCGACGTAGTAGTCGAGCTCCGAGAGGTCGCGGCCGGAGGCGGCGCCGTAGCGGGCGACGACCTCCTTGCGGCCGGGGAACCCGGGGGCCACCGTCGGCGCCCATGACAGGGCCGAGACCTCGTCGCCGGGTTCCGTCCAGTACACGAGGAGCATTCCGAGGTCGGCCAAGGGGTCGCCGAGGGTGCACAGCTCCCAGTCCAGGACGGCCTGCACCGAACCGTCGTCGGGGGAGACGATGGTGTTGTCGAGGCGGTAGTCGCCGTGGACGATCCGGGCCGGCCCCGTTGCCGGGATCTTGGCCGCCAGACGGTCGGCGACGTCCTCGATGAGCGGGATCTCCCGGCTCTTCGACTTCTCCCATTGCCCCCGCCACCGGCGGAGCGTCCGTTCGACGTAGCCGTCCCGCCGGCCGAGGTCGCCCAGGCCGACGGTGTCGGGGTCGACGTCGTGCAGGGCGGCCAGCACGTCCACGAGCGCTTCCGAGGCCGCCACCCGGATCCGGTCGGGAACCGGGCCGATGGCCTCCGGGTCACGCAGGATCAGGCCGTCGACGAAGCGCATGACGTAGAACGGCGCGCCGGTCACGGCCTCGTCGGTGCACAGCCCGACGACGGGGGGGACGGGCACCGGCGAGGCGCCCAGCGCGGCGATGACCCTGTATTCGCGGCCCATGTCGTGGGCCGACGGGAGCAGCGGGCCGAGCGGCGGTCGGCGGAGCACGAACCGCTGGCCGGCGGAGTCGGTGACGGTGTAGGTGAAGTTCGATCGCCCGCCGGCAATCAGGGAGAACCGCAGCGGAGGCACGACGTCGGCGCTGTGGGTCTCGAACCAGGCGGTGACTCCGGCGGCTTCGATCCCCGCCGGGACAGGAGTGTCGGTCATGGCCGGGACAGTAACGGTCCTGCTAGGGAGCCTTCGGATCCTCGCCCTGCTCCCGGCGGCGGAGCTCCTCCTCCCGCTGGCGGAGCTGCTCCTCCCAGGCGGCCAACTCGTCGGCCCGGGACCCCAGCGGGCGGGGCTGGGGCCGGGGCGGCTCGATGCGCCGGGGGGGCGGCGGGACGGGCCCGGTCGGGAAGTCGTCGCGGTCCTCAGGGCCGACGACCCGCCGGGGCGCCCGCCGGGTGGTGTCGCCGGGACGCCAGCCGGCATAGAGCGGCCGCCCGAGGAGCAGCCAGGCCAGCGAGCCGACGTCGGGTAGGAAGATGACGATCAGCAGCCACATGCCCTTGGGCAGGTTGCGGATCAGGACGTCGTCGCCGGCGATGACGTCGAAGATGCAGTAGATCCACAGCCCCAGCAGCAGGAGCGGGACCAGGCCCTCCTCGAACAGCAACACGCATTTCCCCCCAGATGCGGCTTCCCCCCCCGGAGCCGACGCTCCAGGATCGCCGAGCGCCGCCCGGGGGGCAAGCGGGGTCCACCGTCGTCCCTGATGGTCGGGGCGCGCCCGGCCAATACACTCGGCCCCACTTATGTCGGTGCTGGACGAGATCCTGACCACGAAGCGGGCCGAGGTGGCGGGCCTGCGCCGCCGGGCCGCCGCCGTCGAGGCGGAGGCGGCCGCCGCGCCGCGCTCCGACCGCGACTTCGCCGCCGCCCTCCGCCGGCCGGACGGGCGGGTGGCGGTGATCGCCGAGATCAAGCGGAAGTCGCCGTCGAAGGGCCCGCTGGCCCCCGATCTCGACGCCGCCGCCACCGCCGCCCGCTACGCCGCTGGTGGTGCCGCCGCTCTCTCGGTGCTGACCGACGGGCCGTACTTCGACGGGTCGCTGGCCGACCTGCGGGCGGCCCGGGCGGCGGCCGGCCTGCCCGTCCTCCGCAAGGACTTCACCGTCGATCCGCTCCAGCTCCACGAGGCCCGGGCGGCGGGGGCCGACGCCATCCTCCTCATCGTGGCCGCCCTGCCCGACGACGCCCTCCTGGCCGACCTCCAGGCGCTGGCCACCGAGCTCGGCCTGGCGGCCCTGGTGGAGGCGGACGACGAGGCGGGTGTGGAGCGGGCCCTGGCCGCCGGGGCGCGGATCGTGGGCGTCACCAATCGCAACCTGCGGGACTTCGGGGAGGACCTGTCGACCGG
Organism: Actinomycetota bacterium; assembly: GCA_030838785.1. Classification (GTDB taxonomy): domain Bacteria; phylum Actinomycetota; class Acidimicrobiia; order IMCC26256; family BP-133; genus BP-133. Next base: position 6,992 of record JAUZEY010000039.1, read on the forward strand.
TACCCGCCTGGCTGCGCTGATCCCGCCCGACGTCGTCGCGGTGGCCGAGAGCGCCATCCGGTCGGTGGACGACGCCCGGGCGATGGCCGAGGCCGGCTTCTCGGCCGTGCTCGTCGGCGAGCACCTCGTGCGCTCGCCCGACCCGGAGGCGGCGGTGGCGGCCCTGGCCGCCGTCGAGTGTGCAGTCCAACCCAGCGGCGAACGGAGGTAGATCGAGATGCGCTACCTGATGACCCCGGACAAGACCCCGAGCGCCTGGTTCAACGTCGCGCCCCACCTGCCGGAGCCCCTGTCCCCTCCGCTCCACCCCGGCACCGGCGAGCCCGTCGGCCCCGACGACCTGGCCCCGCTGTTCCCGATGGCCTTGATCGGCCAGGAGATGTCGGCCGACCCCTGGATCGACATCCCGGGTGAGGTGCTCGACATCCTGCAGCTGTGGCGGCCCACGCCGCTGGTCCGGGCCCGCCGCCTGGAGCAGGCCCTCGACACGCCGGCCCGCATCTACTTCAAGGACGAGTCCGTCTCGCCGGCCGGCTCCCACAAGCCCAACACGGCCGTGGCCCAGGCCTACTACAACAAGGCCGAGGGGATCGGCCGGATCTCGAGCGAGACGGGCGCCGGCCAGTGGGGGAGCGCCCTGGCGTTCGCCTGCCAGTTGTTCGGGCTGGAGTGCTTCGTCTACATGGTGGCGGCGTCGTACCACCAGAAGCCCTACCGCCGGGTGATGATGGAGACGTGGGGCGGCCAGGTCGTGCCCAGTCCGTCCGACCTGACCCAGGCGGGAAAGGCCGTGTTGGCCCGGGACCCCGACACCGGCGGTTCGCTGGGGATCGCCATCAGCGAGGCGGTGGAGGACGCGGCTACCCACCCCGACACCCACTACTCCCTCGGCTCGGTGCTCAATCACGTGCTGCTGCACCAGACGGTCATCGGCCTCGAGGCCAAGCAGCAGCTGGAGCAGGCCGGCGAGGGCCTGCCCGACGTCGTCCTCGGTTCGTGCGGCGGCGGCTCCAACCTGGCCGGCCTCGCCCTCCCGTTCGTGCCGGACTGCGGCGGCGCCAACAACGGCTCGGGGCCCCGGCTGGTGGCGGTCGAGCCGTCGTCGTGCCCCACGCTGACCGAGGGCCGCTTCGAGTACGACTTCGGCGACGAGGCGGGCATGACCCCGAAGATCCTCATGTACACCCTCGGCCACGACTTCATCCCGCCGCCGATCCACGCCGGCGGCCTCCGCTACCACGGCGACGCCCCGATCATCTGCAACCTGGTGAAGAACGGCTGGATGGAAGCGGTGGCCTACCCGCAGGGCAAAGTGTTCGAGGCCGCCGTGCAGTTCGCCCGCACCCAGGGCACGATCCCCGCTCCCGAGACGTCACACGCCATCCGGGCGGCGATCGACGAGGCGCTGGCGGCCAAGGAGGCCGGGGAGGAGCGGGTCATCCTCTTCAACTACTCCGGTCACGGCCTGCTCGACCTCTCGGCCTACGACGCGTACCTCCACGGCCAACTCGTCGACGTTTAAGGAACCGCTGGTGTTCGTCAAGGTCTGCGGGGTCACCAACGAGGACGACGCGCTGCTGGCGGTGGCCATGGGGGCCGACGCCGTGGGCTTCGTGTTCGCCCCGAGCCCCCGGCAGGTCCATCCCGAGGTGGTACGTGACATCGTCAAGCGCCTGCCCCACGACACGTTGACGATCGGCGTGTTCCGCAACGAGATCCCGGAGCGGGTCATCGACATCGTCGAGCGGACGGGTCTGAAGGGCGCCCAGCTCCACGGCGGCGAGACGGCCGAGGATCTCCGCCTCGTTCGCCTGCGGGTCCAGTTCGTGATCCAGGCCCTGCCAGCCGGCGACGCCCGGCTGGCCGGCGCCGGCGCCGGGCCGGAGTCGGCCGACGTGGTGCTGATCGACGCGCCCGAGCCGGGCTCGGGCACCGTGTTCGACTGGTCCCTGGCCGAGGGCGCCCCCGACGGCGTGCGGCTCATCCTGGCCGGGGGGCTCAACCCCGACAACGTGGAACAGGCCATCCGCAAGGTCCGGCCCTGGGGGGTCGACGCCGCCAGCGGGCTCGAGTCCTCACCGGGTCGGAAGGACGCCACCAAGGTCCGGCTGTTCGTGGCCCGGGCCAGGGACGCAGGCAGAGCTCTCGAGGAAGGGTGGGCCCCGACGGACGAGGGCCCCTACGACTGGGCGGAGGACGGGACATGACGCCTCGGGTTCGGGGTATCCCCGCAGAGACAGTCAGCCCGGCCCGGGGCCAGCCCGTGGTGCTCGGCCCGCCGGGGCCGGAGCCCGAGGCCCGGGGCCGGTTCGGCGAGTTCGGCGGCCGGTACGTCCCCGAGACGCTGATCCCGGCGTTGATGGACCTCGAGGGCGCCTTCCGCCAGGCCTGGTCGTCGGATTCGTTCCGGGGCGAGTTCGCTGCGCTGCTCACGAGCTACGCCGGCCGTCCGACGCCGGTGACCGAGTGCCACCGCCTGTCGGAGCGGCTCGGTCTGCGGGTCCTGCTCAAGCGGGAGGACCTGACCCACACCGGCTCCCACAAGATCAACAACGTGCTGGGCCAGGCGCTCCTCACGCGCGACATGGGCAAGACGGCGGTCATCGCCGAGACGGGCGCCGGCCAGCACGGCGTGGCCACCGCCACCGCCGCTGCCCTGTTCGGCCTGCGGTGCAAGGTGTTCATGGGCGCCGTCGACGTCGACCGCCAAGCCCGCAACGTCTTCCGCATGCGGCTCCTCGGCGCCGAGGTGGTACCGGTGCAGGCCGGGAGCGCCACCCTGAAGGACGCCATCAACGAGGCCCTGCGGGACTGGGTGGCCACGGTGGAGGACACGCACTACTGCATCGGCTCGGTGGTCGGCCCCCACCCCTACCCCTGGATGGTGCGGGAGTTCCAGCGGGTGGTGGGCGACGAGGCCCGGGCCCAATGCCGGGAGATCCTGGGCGGAGCCGACCCCGAATATGTCGTCGCCTGCGTCGGCGGCGGGAGCAACGCCATGGGCACCTTCGCCGGCTTCCTCGACACCGACGCCCGCCTCGTCGGCGTGGAGGCGGGGGGCGACGGGCTGGAGTCGGGCCGCCACGGCGCTTCCATCGCCCGGGGCGTGCCCGGCGTCCTCCACGGCGCCCGCTCGTACTACCTCCAGGACGAGCACGGCCAGATTCTCGAGGCCCACTCGATCTCGGCCGGGCTGGACTACCCCGGCACGGGCCCCGAGCACGCCGCTCTGGCCGCCGCCGGCCGGGCGACCTACGCCCACGCCACCGATACCCAGGCGCTCGAGGGATTCAAGCTGCTGTCGGCGACCGAGGGGATCGTCCCGGCGCTGGAACCGGCCCACGCCCTGGGCTGGCTGGCTGCCGAGGCCGGCCGGGCGGTGCCGGCCGGCTCCACCGTCCTGGTCACGCTGTCGGGCCGGGGCGACAAGGACGCCTCCCAGGTCGCCGAACTGCTCGGCGAGCCTCTCGAATGAACCTCGAGGCACACCTCCGGACCCGGCGGGAGGCCGGCCAGAAGCTCCTGGTCCCGTACGTCACGGGTGGGCTGGGGTCAGCCTGGCTCGATGTGGTCCGGGCGGTGGCCGACGCCGGCGCCGACGCCATCGAGATCGGCATCCCCTTCTCCGACCCGGTCATGGACGGCCGGATCATCCAGGAGGCGTCGCGCCGCGCCATCGAGATCGGGGCCACCCCGGCCAACATCATCAACGACCTGGCCAAGGTCGACATCGCCGTCCCGCTGGTGGTGATGACCTACTACAACCCGGTCCAGCACTTCGGCCACCGCCGCTTCGCCGCCTCGCTGACGGCCAGCGGGATCGACGGTGCCATCATCCCCGACCTGCCCCTCGACGAGCTGACCGGCTCTCTGGCGAGCAACGGCGGGGAACCGTCGTGGGCCGACGCCGCCGACGAGGCCGGCGTGGAGACCGTGCTCCTGGCCGCCCCCACGACCCCCGATGCGCGGCTGGCGGCCATCTGCGCCCGGAGCCGGGGCTTCGTCTACGGCGTCTCCCTCCTCGGCGTGACGGGGGAGCGGGACAAGCTCTCCGGCGGCGCCCTGGAGATGGGCCGGCGCCTGAAAGCCGCCACCGACAAGCCCGTCCTGCTCGGCGTGGGCCTGTCCACCCCTGAGCACGCCGTCGAGGCCACGTCCGTGGCCGACGGCGTGATCATCGGGAGCGTCCTCGTCCGCCGGCTCCTGGAGGGCGGCGGCCCGGAACAGGCCGGCGCTCTCGTGGCCGCCTTCCGTCAGGGCCTCGACGGTTAGGCCGGCTCGACGTCCGCGTCCGGCACCGGATCGGGCTCGGCCACGCCGTTGGGCGGAGCCTTGGCGGCACGGGGCGCCCTGCTCCGCCTGTTCGTGCTCCGGCTCTCGGCCACGTAGCTGCGGTACACGGCCAGCAGCGCCTCCCGCTGGCCGTCGGTCAGGTACGGATCGGCAGAGATGGCCGCCTCGGTGGCGCCATGGACCCGGAGGCCGCCCGCCTCGTCGTCCCCGACGAGGCCGACCTGGGCCAGGAGCGTCTCGGTGGAGATGTCGAGGGCATTGGCGATGGCCTTGATGACCCGGATCGACGGCTCGTGCAGCCCGCGCTCGATCTGGCTCAGGTAGGGGTTCGAGACCGTGGCCAGCTCGGCCAGCTCCCGCAGCGACAGCTTGGCCAGCTGCCGCTGAGTGCGCACGAAGCTGCCGAACGCTTCGAGCTGCGTTCTCCAGGGATCCTCTGCCATGCGCACTTTCTAGCGCGTGTAGTCGTAGAAGCCGCGGCCGGCCTTCCGGCCCAGCAGACCCGCTTCCACCATCCGCGACAGGAGCGGGGGCGGGGCGTAGAGCGGCTCCTTGAACTCCTCGTACAGCGACTGCGACACGGCGATGGTGGTGTCGAGGCCGATGAGGTCGGTGAGGGCCAGGGGGCCCATGGGGTGGCGCAGGCCTTCGACGACCCCGGAGTCGATGTCCTCGGCGGTGGCGAAGCCCGATTCCAGCATCCGGATGGCCGAGAGCAGGTATGGGATCAGGAGAGCGTTCACGATGAAGCCGGCGCGGTCCTTGGACCGGATCACCCGCTTGCCGAGCACCGTCTCGGCGAAGGCCTCGGCACCGGCGGCCGTCTCGGGGGCGGTCAGCAGCGAGGGGATGAGCTCGACGAGGTGCATCACGGGGACGGGGTTGAAGAAGTGCAGGCCGAGCACGGAGGACGGTCGGTTGGTGGCCATGGCCAGCTTCATGACCGGGATCGACGAGGTGTTGGAAGCGAGGATGGCATCGTCGGCCTCGACCGCCTTGTCGATTCCCCGGAATACCTCGAGCTTCTCGGCCTCGTTCTCGATCACGGCCTCGACCACGAGCTGGCGATCGGCGAAGTCGCCGAAGTCGGTCGTGTAGCGGAGCCGGGACAGCGTCTGGTCACGGTCGGCCTCGGGCAGCTTCCCGGCCCGGACGGCCTTATCGAGCGAGCCTTCGATCCGCCGCCGGCCGGCGTCGAGGGCACCCTGGTTCACCTCGCGCACGACGACGTCGAGGTCGGCCCGGGCGCACACCTCGGCGATTCCCGAACCCATCAGGCCGCAGCCCACGACACCCACCCGCTCGATCTGGCTCAACGGACACTCCTCGCTCGCAGCCCATCAGATGACGCGCCCCATCAGGTGACGCGCCACTGCCCGGCGAGAAGTGATTCTCGCCGGGCAGGGGCCAAGAACCTGGCCGAGGGGGGGCGGCCGGTTCTCAGAACAGAAGAAGGAAGGATCAGGCCGCAGCGGTGGTCTTGGCCGGGGTGGCCTTGGCCGCACCGTTCTTGACCGCCTTGTCGGTGGCGCCGAGGACGGGCTTGGCGGCGTCGAGGATGGCGGAGGCGAATTCCCGCTGGGAGGTAAGGATCTTGTCGCAGAAGGCGAAGGCGCTCTCGACGATGTCCGACGTGGCCGGGAGCTGGTCGCTGAAGGGCAGCGGGGGAAGGTCGGGGATCAGGTTCTTGCTGGCGTCGGCCCAGGTGCGGACGGCCTTCACGATGGCTTCCTGGCCCTGCTTGACGGTCTCCAGGACCTGGTCCTCAAGGGAGGTGAACATGTCGGTGGCGGTCGCCATGGGGGGTTCTCCTTGCAACTCGTATGACGTTTCTCGTCTGTGTAAGTGCGAAGGATACTACCCAGGCGCTTGGTATGTCAAGCACTCTGTGGCAGTTGTACTTAGCCGAGGACGTACTTTCCGGGGGCGTCGTCGACCGGCGGGTAAGCGGCGCTGCCCACGGCGGGCGCGTCGCGCTTGGCTCCCGACCGCTCGGCGATCCAGGCCGTCCAGTCCTCCCACCACGATCCCTTGTGCTCGGTGGCGCCGTTGAGCCACGCCTTGGGGTCGGCGGGGTTCTCGGGGTTCGTCCAGTACATCGCCTTCGGGCTCGGCGGGTTGACGATCCCGGCGATGTGACCCGACGAGCTCAGCGTGTAGCGGACGTGGCCGGACAGGAGCTGGGTCGTCTTGTAGGCCGTCGTCCACAACGCGATGTGGTCTTCCTTGGCGGAGAGCACGTAGGTGTCGGCCTTGATCGCACTGAGGTCGAGCGGGGTGTCGGCCAGCGTCATGGCACCGCGGGCGAGCTGGTTCCCGATGTAGCAGGACCGGAGATAGAAGGAGTGCATGGCCGCCGGCATCCGGGTGCCGTCCTCGTTCCAGGCCAGGATGTCGAAGGCCGGCGGGGCCTCGCCCATGAGCCAGTTGCTGGCCACGTAGTTCCAGATCAGGTCGTTGGCCCGCATGAGGTCGAAGGTGCGGGACATCTCGTTGGAGTCGAGGTAGCCCCGCTTGGCCATCTTGGCCTCGAGGCGGGTCACCGATTCGGGGTCGGTGAAGTTGCCGAGGCCACCGGCGTCGGAGAAGTCGAGCATCGTGTTGAGCAACGTGGCCGAGTTGATGCGGTTGTCGCCCTTGGCCGCCATGTAGGCCAGCAGCATGCCCGTCAGGCTGCCGCCGAGGCAGAGCCCGACCATGTTGACCTTCTCGGAGCCGGTGATCTCGTTGATGACGTCGATGGCCGTGCGGGGCCCCTCGAGGAGGTAGTCGTCGAGCCGGACCTTTCCCATGCTCTCGTCGGCGTTGCGGTAGCTGATCTGGAACACGGTGTGGCCGTGCTGCACCGCCCACTCCACGAAGCTCCGGCCCGGGGCCAGATCCATGATGTAGTACTTGTTGATCCACGGCGGGCTGGACAGCAGCGGGATCGAGTAGGTGGTCGGGGTCTGCGGCTCGTACTGGATCAGCTCCATCAGGTCGTTGCGGAACACGACCTTGCCCGGCGTGGCGGCGATGTTCTTTCCCACCGTGAAGGCGGACCGGTCGACCTTGCGGGGGAAGCCGCCGTTGGTGGCGACGTCGGTCATGAAGTTCCGCGCCCCCCGCAGGAGGCTGACGCCGCCGGTCTCGAACGCCCGCTTGAGGGCGGCAGGGTTCGTGGCCAGGAAGTTCGTCGGAGCGAAGGCGTCGACGAGGGCGCGCATGGCGAACCCGGCCTTACCGTTCCAGGGCTCCTCGAGCTCGGCCAGGGCCAGGAGATCGTCGACGAGCCGGCCCATCAGGCGGTAGGCCTGGCCGGTAGCAAAGAAGGCGGCGTTGTCTTCCCAGGCCCGGTCGGCGAAGCGCTTGTCCTTGGCTGGCGGCGCGATGGGCCCCGGCGTCTTCAGCCCCACCGACCGGCCGGCGGCGGCCAGCCCGGTCAGACTGAGGCCGGTGCCGTAGCGGGCCATGGCGGCGATGGTGGGCAGGGGCCGGCGGGCGACCTCGGTGCCGAAGCGGCCCAGCGCCTTTCCGAACGAGACAGGGTCGAGGGTGCCGAGGCCGCTCTCGGGGGCGAGGATCTCGGCCGCCTGGGCGGCGGCCTGCTCGGCGGCGGAGCCGCGCCGCTCACGGGTTTCCTCGGCGGGCGGGTCGATGACGGCCGCCTTGGTCCGCCCGTTGGCGCGGCCGCGCCCGTTCCCGTTGCCTTCGGTCTGCGGGGTGGTCGCCATCGGTTCGGTTACTCCTCGGTCGTCAAGCTCAGGAACTCACGCTGCCAGTCGGCGTAGTTCATATCGCCGGGCAGGGCGGCCACCTCGGCCGCCTTCTTTCCGCTCTCGTCGCCCCGCCGGAGCACGATGTCGGCGATGTCGGCCGGGGAGCGGTCGTTGCCGATCACGACCGCCCGCACGTCGCCGGCCTCGCACTCGGCCAGGATGGCCCGGGCGAGGACGCGCAGCAGGTCGATGCGGGCGTGGCGGTCGTCCGGTGTCGAGGCGCCCGGCAGGTTGCCGGCCACGAGGACGACGCAGCCGTCCTTGGCCAGCAGGGGGGCCACCAGCGACGCCGACTCGAACCGGGCCAGGAGGCCTTCGGCCAGGAACTGTCGGACCCGACCGATGAGGCTGGGCCCGTCGACCTTCGTCTCCTTGGGCAACTGCACATAGCAGGCCAGGCTGCCGGCCTCGAGGTCGGCGCAGGCCCCGGCCAGATCACCGGGGTCCGGCACGCTCCGCACCGAGAAGCCGGCCTGCTCGAGGGCCGCGCCCACCTCCTCGACGCGGGCCGCCGACCCGGTCACCAATGCTGTGTCACCCATGCCGCCGTCTCCTCCCAGGCGTCGGGCAGTTACCGGTCGCGTCGTTATTCGTAGTACCGGAACAGGATCTCGGCCACACACGCCGGCTTGGGCTGCCCCTCGATCTCGAAGGTGCAGTTCAGCGTGAGCTGGAGCCCGCCGGCCACCGGTTCGACGGCGGCGATCTCGCCCCCCATCCGCACCCGCGACCCCGCCGGCACCGGCGCCGGGAAGCGGGCCTTGTTCAGGCCGTAGTTGACGACGAGCTTGGCGCCTTCGACGTTGAGGATCTGGAAGACGAAGATCGGCACCAGTGAGAGCGTGAGGTAGCCATGACCGATGGTCGTGCCGAACGGGCCCGACTTGGCCCGCTCGACGTCGACGTGGATCCACTGGTGGTCGCCGGTGGCGTCGGCGAAGCGGTTGATCTGCTCCTGGTCGATCGTGTGCCAGTCACTGTGCCCGAGGTGCTTCCCGACCATGCCCGGCAGATCGGCGAGGGCGATGGCGGCGGCATCGCTGTTCATGAAAAACCCCTGTCGCTCGGTCGTCGCGACACCGGCTCCGCGCCGGTGCGACCACATCGAGCATAGGCGGGGCGGCGCTGAGCAGTGCCACGGCCGAACGACTCACACGATCGGCCGGAAGGGCAGGACGACCGCCTCCGACCGCTCGCCGGCGACGACGTCGGCCAGGCCTTCGGCCGCCCGGGCGCCGGCCACGAGGCGGGCCCGGAGCGCCCCCAGAGCGAGCCGGACGGGGAATTGGGCCGCAGCGCCCCACCGGGCCGCCCGGCGGACACCGTTTCCGGTCGCCGCGCCGGGCAGCGGGGCCCGGCCGATGCCGGCCACCCCTCCCTGCCCGTCGCCGACGACCACCACCACCCAGGAGTCGTCGGTGGGCGGGAGCCCGGCCACGACGGGCCCGGCGCCGCCGTCGAGCGGCTCGACGAGGTGGGCCAGCACGAGCAGTTCCTGGCCCTCGGCGTCGGCCGGAGCCCGGGCGGCGGCCTCGACGAAGAGCAGACGCCCGCCCCGGCCCGCCACCCACCGGACGGTGAGGCCCGACCGGCCGGCGGCCGCCCCGACGGCGGACTCGAGGTGGCCGGCGACGGCGGCGCTCAGCGGGTCGAGCCCGACCGTGGGCTGGCGGGCGCAGGCGCAGAGGTCCACGACGGGGTAGCCGGCCACGAGCGGGGCGGCCCGCATGGCGGCGGCGAAGGCGACGGGGTCGTTCACCCGCCAGGGCCCGGTCAGCAGGGCGGCCACCGTGGCGAAGGAGGCCGCTCCGCCGGGTACGCGACCCGCCCCGGGGGGCGGCAGGGTCGCCCGGGCCCCGGCCGCCGGGTGGCGGGACATGGCGGCGGCCAGGGCCAGGGAATCACTCCGAGAGGCGAGGGACTGAGGCATGCCCGTACCCTACGGACGGGGTATGACAGTCACCCAACGGGACCCCCCAACAGGCACCAGAACACGACGAACCAGGAGAGACCGGATGTCAGGCGAACCCGCCGGTAACCCAGGCCTGCGCCGCGAGGTCGGACCGACGTGAGCTACCTGCCTGCGCGCCTGATCCGTGCCGCCGAACGAGGTGGCACCGTCACCTTCCTCTCCGCCGACAGCTCGGAGAAGGTCGAGTGGGCCGTCCTCCACGAGGAGGCCAAGGCGATGGCCGTGGCCCTCGCCCGGCGCGGCGTCGGCCCCGGCGTCCACGTCGCCCTTCTCGGGCCGACGTCCCGCCCGTTCGTCACCGCCATCCAGGCCAGCTGGCTGGCCGGCGCCACCGTGGTGGTGCTCCCGCTTCCGATGCGGTTGAGCTCTCTCGACGACTTCGTGTCCGACACCCGGGCCCGGGTGCGGGCGGCCGACACCACGCTGCTGGTGGCCGACCCGATGCTGTCGAGCTTCCTCCAGCCCGAGCCGGGCGACCCGGCGGTGGTGTTCCTCCCTGA
>JAUZEY010000049.1 GCA_030838785.1 Actinomycetota bacterium
TCGCCGTGGCGCCGTTCGTGTGGATGGTCCTCACGTCGGTCAAACCGGAGGGGGAGATCCTCCGCCGCACACCGACGCTGTGGACGGCGCATCCCCAATTCGGCCGGTACTCCGACGTCCTCCACGCCGGCTTCGCCCGGGCCCTGCGCAACTCGTTGATCGTGGCCACCGGCACGACCGTGGCCGGCGTGGCCGTCGCCGCCCTGGCCGGCTACGCCCTGGCCCGCTTCGACCTCCCGCTGCGGCGCTACCTGCTGCTCATGGTCATGGGCGTCCAGATGTTCCCCCTGGTCGTGCTCATCATCCCGCTCTTCGTCGTGATGAAGGCGCTGGGCCTCCTGGACTCCTGGCTCGGCCTCGTCGTCGCCTACCTCAGCTTCACCACGCCGCTCGCCGTCTGGCTGCTGCGCAGCTTCTTCGAGACGATCCCCAGGGACCTCGAGGAGGCGGCCATGACCGACGGGGCCAGCCGGTTCGGAGCCATGGTGAAGGTGATCTTCCCCCTGGCCGGGCCCGGCCTGGCCGCCACCGCCATCTTCTCCTTCATCGCCGCCTGGAACGAGTTCCTCTTCGCCCTGACGTTCGTGAAGAAGGAGAACCTCCGCACCCTGCCGGTGGCGCTGGCGTCCTTCGTCGGCCGGTCCCAGGCCGACTGGGGCCTCATCATGGCCGCCAGCGTGCTCTTCACCGTTCCGGTGGTGCTGTTCTTCCTCGCCGTCCACCGCCGTCTCACCACCGGCATGGTGGCGGGATCGGTGACGGGTTAGAGCAGACTGCTTCGCATCATGCCCATCGGCGTCTCGTACTTCGGCAACCGGATCCTCCGCCACGTGGCGGCCGACATGGACGACCTCGCCGCCCGCGGCTTCACCGGCGTGCTCCACACCATGAGCGAGAACGACCTCACCTACTACCGGGACACGATCGGCCGGCTGGTGGAGATCTCCCACGCCGCCGGGCTGTTCGTCCAGGTCGGGCCGTGGGGGCTGGGACGCACGTTCGGCGGGGAGGCCGAGACCCTGTTCGTGGCCAACCATCCCCACGTCGGCCAGATGCTCGACAGCGGCCGGCCCGTGGCGGCGGGGTGTCTCAACTCCGAGGCCTACCGGGAGTTCGTGCGCTCCTGGGCGGTGGCGGCGGTGGAGACCGGCGCCGACCGGATCTTCTGGGACGAGCCCCACTGGGCCCACCCCGCCCACTTCGACGAGCCGCTGGAGCGGTGGGGCTGCCGCTGCCCCCGCTGCGTGGAGCGCTGGTGCTCGGAGACGGGCGACACCGACATGCCGTCCGAGCTCACGGCGGACGTGCGGGTCTTCCGGGAGCGCTGCCTGGTCGAGTTCCTCGGTGACCTGACGGCCTACGTCGGCGCCCTCGGCGGCCGCAGCACCGTCTGCCTCCTGCCCCACACCGGCGGCTCCCTGGGCCTGGCCGACTGGTCGGCCGTGGCCCGGCTGCCGGGCGTCGCCACCCTGGCCACCGACCCGTACTGGAAGGCCTTCGACGAGCCGGTCGTCCCGTTCGTGACCGAGTTCTCCGAACGGGTGGCGCAGCAGTCCGCCGCGGCCGGTATCGAGCCGCAGATCTGGATCCAGGGCTTCCGCCTCGCCCCCGACGACGAAGCCGACATCCACACCGCCGTGGCCGCCGCCCGCGCCGCCGGCGTCGACGACCTCTGGACCTGGGGCTACGAAGCCTGCGGCCACATGAGCTACCTGGGCACGAAGGACCCCGAGCGCGTCTGGGAGATCCTCTGCGACGCCCTGACCACCCCGCCCGCCCCGGCCCTCCCGACCCAACCGGCGTCCCTCACCGCGCCCGAGCCGAGGTCGGGAACGCCGCTACGAGACACGGACCTCGGCGGACTCGTCACCGAGCAGGTACGGCCGGAGCTCCACGACCTCGATCTGCGGCCGACGCAGGAGCTGGTGCGGCTCATGGCGTCGGAGGAGGCGGCGGTGGCGGCCGCCGTCCGTCGGGCGGCACCGGCCATCGCCACCGCCATCGACGCGGTGGTGGCGCGGCTGACGGACCGGCCCGAGGGTCGCATCGTCTACGTCGGCGCCGGGACGGCCGGGCGGATGGGCGTGCTCGACGCCGCCGAATGCGGCCCGACCTTCAACGCCGCCGACAAGGTGATCGCTCTGCTGGCCGGCGGCCCCGGCGCAGTCACGAAACCGAAGGAGGGTGCCGAGGACGACGCCGCCACCGGCGCCGCCGAGCTGGCCGGGCTGAAGGTCGGACCGGCCGACGCCGTCGTCGGCATCAGCGCCAGCGGCCGTACCCCGTATGTGCTCGGCGCCCTCGGGGCCGCCCGGCAGGCCGGGGCGCTGACCGTCGGCCTCTCCTGCCATCCCGGTTCCCTCGTGTCGGCCGCCGCCGACCACGCCGTCGAGGTCGTCGTCGGCCCCGAGGTCATCGCCGGCTCCACCCGCCTGAAGGCCGGCGCGGCCCAGAAGCTCGTGCTCAACACGATCTCGACCGTCGTCATGGTCCGCCTCGGCCGCACCCTCGGGAACCTGATGGTCGACGTCTCGGCCGGCAGCGAGAAGCTCGTCGACCGGGCCCGCCGCATCGTGGCCACCGCCGCCGGCCGCCCTCCGGCCGAGGCCGCCGCGGCGCTGGAAGCCGCCGACGGTGAAGTGAAGACCGCCATCGTCTCGCTCCTGGCCGGCATCGACCCCGCCGCCGCCCGCCTCCGCCTGGCACAAGCCAACGGAGTCGTCCGCCAGGCCCTCTCCGGCTCGTGAACCCACCCGGCGCCGGGTTGCGGGGGCTGAGCGGGTCGTGATCGTCGTCGGGCTCATGTCGGGGACGTCGATGGACGGGATCGACGCCGCCACCGCCGATCTCGATCTCGACGGCGCCGTGCTGCGCCTCACGCCGCTGGGGCACGACACAACGCCGTACTCCCCGGAACTCGCGGCCGAGCTACGGGCGGCGCTGCCGCCCCACGCCACCACCATGGAGGCGGTCTGCCGGATCGACACGGCCGTCGGCCAGGAATTCGCCGCCGCCGCCGAACGGGCCCGGGCGTGCCATCCCGGCACGGCGCTGGTGGTGGCCCACGGCCAGACCGTCTTCCACTGGATCGGTGAGGGCGGCCGGGTGGCCGGCACCCTCCAGCTCGGCCGACCGGCCTGGATCGGCGAGCGCACCGGCCTGCCCGTCGTCTCCGACCTCCGCAGCGCCGACGTTGCCGCCGGCGGCCAGGGCGCCCCCCTCGTCAGTCTGTTCGACCTCCTCCTGCTCGCCGGCGCCGACGTCCGGCGCGCCGCCCTCAACCTCGGCGGCATCGCCAACCTTACGATCGTCCCCGCCATGGCCCCACCCCTGCCCGCCGCCGGTTCCGGGCCGTTGGCCTACGACGCGGGGCCGGCGAACGCGCTGCTCGATGCGGCCGTCATCCGACTGACCGGGGGCGCCGAGATGTGTGACCGGGGCGGGGCCCGGGCGGCCAGGGGCACGATCGACGAGGGGTTGCTGGCGGTGCTGCTCGACGACCCCTTCCTGGCCCAGGGCCCTCCGAAGACCACCGGCAAGGAGCGCTACCACAATGGCTTCCTGGAGGCGGCGCTGGCCCGCCTCGGCCGGGACGTCGCCGGCGACGACCTGCTGGCCACGCTGACCGCCCACGCCGCCGAGGTGGCGGGGGCCGAGTGCCGACGCCACGGCCTCGCCGAGGTCGTCGTCTCCGGCGGCGGCACCGACAATCCCGTCCTCATGAAGGCCCTCGCCGAGCGGGCGGCGCCGGCCCGCCTCCGGTCCATCGACGACCTCGGGATCCCCTCGCCGGCCAAGGAGGCCTACGCCTTCGCCGTGCTCGGCTTCCTCACGTGGCACGGCCTCCCCGGCAACGTCCCGTCCTGCACCGGCGCCCGCCACGCCACCATCCTCGGCACGATCACCCCCGGCCGCGCCCCGCTCGCCCTCCCGCCCCCGGCGCCCACCGGCCCAGCCCGCCTCGTCATCGAAAGCGCCTGAACCCGGCTGCCCACTTCAGCCATCCCGTCCGCAAGGGCAACAGGGGCCGGGACCCGGTTGCCCTGACGGGATACCGGGCGGACCGGGGGCCCCGCCAGGCCCCGGCCCGCCCGGAACTTTGCCCAAGCTCAGTCCGGCCGGGGTCCCATCGACGGATGCCACGTTCCCACCGACGGATGCTGGCCGCCGACGCACGGACGGGTGGCCCGGGGCCGGATGGGGACCGGCACCACCGTCGGCCGCAGGCTCCCCTGACGGCGGCTCCGGCTGCGGCCCGGCGACAAGGGGCTCATGCCGAGCGGAACTGCGGACGGAGGGCCAGGACACGATCGGCGTAGCGATCGGCGACGCCGTACGAGCCGTTCGCCTTGAGCGACGTCAGGCCCTGGTTGTAGGCGATGAGCGCCTGGCGGATGTTGCCGTGGCTCTGGTCGAGCAGGCGGCGGAGGTATTTCGCCCCCATCCGGACGTTGCTCGTCGGGTTCTTCGGGTCGAGGTTGCTCTTCAGCCCCAGGAGCTTCTGGCAGACGTACTCGACGGTGTTGGGCATCAACTGCATGACGCCGACGGCGCCGGCGTCCGACACCACGTTCCGCCGCCAGCTCGACTCGACCCAGGCCAGTGACATGACCAGATCGGCCGGCAGCCCGTTCTCCTGGGCGAAGCGGATCAGGATCGGCCGCAGATACTCCCGGTCGGCCGGGACCAGGTCGTCGGCCCGGCCGGTGGCCGCCGCCACCGACTGGTTCGGGGCCGACCGCACGGTCTCGCCCGGAGCGGGTTTCGCCGTGGGCGCGATCGGCACCGGCGGGGGGGTCGTGGTCGGGGGCGCCGCCACGGCCGGTTGGGTTACGCCGTCGACCGGAACGGGACCCGGGGGTGGGGCGGACGGGAGCGGCTTCCCGCCCGCCTCGACCACCCCCGCCTCCCAGGGCGCCGCCGTTGCAGGGGTGCCATTCCCGGCGTCGCCGGTCGGGAGGCCGCCCAGGGGCGACAACCCCGGGGCGGTCGTTTGGCCGGTCGCGGTCTCCTGCCCGGCGGCGGCCAGGGCCGGCTGCCGGTCGTCGGCGACGGCGGCCACGGCGCTGATGCCGGGGAGGGCCAACCCGCCGAGGGCGAGGAGCGCGCCCCACCGGCGCAGCTGCTGGCCGAGGGGGAGGGGCCCGGTCGCCGGAGGGCCGATCTCGCCCGACGTCGCCACGCCGTCCCAGGCCCGGGCCGCGCCGGGTGCCACCCAGTGCTCCCGGCGGCCCTGGAAATGGCGGGCCGGGAAATACAAGCCTGTAGTTTGAAAGAACATGTATGTGATTTCGGGCGGATCGCGCCACGACTTGAGCGCCGGTTTTCCGGCGCCCGAAATGTCCTGGTGTCAATTCCTGGAAATCACCGAGATGGGAATTCTTGGAAAGATGACTGGTGAGGTTTCCCTGGCAAATCGAGGGGTAGGGGTCGAAAAGCCACAAATCGACCCCCGTCCAACCTCGCGCTCGTGAGCTGGGATCGAAGGAGTCCAAAAACATGCTCAACACCAGACATCGCAAACTGACTGTCGTGCTGGCCGCCGGCGCGATGACCTTCGTTGGCGCGGCCGGCGCCTTCGCCGACAGCGGCGGAGGCGGCGGAAGCGGGCCCGGCGGAGGTGGTGGCGGGGGCGGCGGGACGAACCCGCTGTGCTCCGGTACCCCCTTGGCGACCACGCCGTTCTGCGCTCCGCCCAGCCAGCAGCCCCCCGGCGGCGGTGGCAGCGGTGGCGGCGGTGGCGGCGGTGGTAGCCAGCCCAGCGCCCACCTGACCGACGATGGCGGTGGCGGTGGCGGCGGTGGGTCGAACCCGCTGTGCTCCGGTACCCCCTTGTCAGCGACGCCGTTCTGTAGCCCGCCCGGCCAGAAGCCCCCGAGTGGCGGTGGCGGCGGCAGCGGTGGCGGAGGCGGTGGCGGCGACCAGCCCCCCCAGAGCCCCGGCACCGACAAGTAGGTAGCCCCGAAAAGCAGTAGAGGAGAAGAGGCGGCGGGT
>JAUZEY010000075.1 GCA_030838785.1 Actinomycetota bacterium
CGCCGCCGATGACGGGGACCTTGTGCTCCTCGAGGTACTGGCGGGGCCCGTTGGCGGAGAACACCCACAGGTTGCCCATCAGGGCGATGACGCCCTTGTTCTCCACCATGTCCCGGACGAGCGACAGCGCCCGGGCCGGGTCACCGCCGGCGTCGCCGGTGACGACCTGCATCGGGTGGCCGTTGAGGCCGCCGTGCTCGTTGACGTAGCGGGCGACGACGGCGGCCATCACGTTGCCGCCCTTCATGAGCGTCCCGATGTTGCCGCTGTAGTCGCCGATGTTGCCGACGATGACCGGGGCCTTCCCGGCGGCGGGCGCACCGGGGGCCGGTGCCGCGCCCGGGGCAGTGGGGGCGCCGGGCGTCGTCGCGCCGTTGCCGGCGGCCGGGCCGGCGGACGGGCCCGCCGTCCCCTTGGCCTGGGCCGCGGTCGGGGCCGCGGCCAGACCGGCCGAGGTCCGGGCCCCACCCGGGCTGGAAGCGTTGGAACCACCGGCAATCGGCGCCGCCGCGGCTCCGGCGGACGGCGTGGCCGCCGCGCTGCCCGAGGCGGTGGCCGCCCCGGTCGACGGCTGCGCCGCTCCGGGGTCGGTCACCCCACCGTTGTCGACGGTGCCGGGGGCGGCGGCCGCGCTCGCCGCGCCCCCGCCTCCGCCCGCCCCGCCGACGCCGGCGGCGGCTTCGATCTGCGAGTCGTTCAGCCGTGTGCCGCAGCCGGCCACCAGCAGGCTCGTCGCCACCGCGGCGGCGATGCGGAACGTCAACTTCGATGCTCTCGCGACCGTCGGCTCAGCCATGTCCCGTCCCCCTTGCCTGCCACGTCGTCACGCCCGGGTCCACGGTACGTGGATCCAGGATCCAGCACAAGCGATCCGGCTCAGCCACTCGGCTGATCCACCTGGCTCCCCTGACGGGGAATCGCTGCTTGGTCGATCAGGTTCGAGTGCAGGGTGGCCCGGATGTGTCGCCGGGCGTGCGACTCGGCCGACCGCTCGTCACCGTCGCGGATCGACTCGTAGATGGCGTAGTGCTGCTCCTGGGCCACCCGGAGGATCTCGGCCAGCTCGACCGGGCCGAGCTCGGCCCGGTCGTGGAGAGGCCCGTGGAGGGAGAGTGTGGTCATCCGGATGAGGTTCAGCATCGTGTGGAGCTGGGAGTTCCCGCAGCAGGTGGCGATCCGGACGTGGAAGCCGAGGTGGGCCTGGAACCACCGCGACGGCTGGAAGGGCTCGGCGGTCGTGTCCATCTCGGCCAGCAGGGCCGACAGCTCCCCGTCGAGCTCGTCGGTCAGGCCGGTGCGGGCCAGCAGCCGGGCGGCGAGACCGTCGATGACCTCCCGCACCTCGTAGAGCTCCCGCAGCTCGGCCGCCCCGAACCGGGCCACCTCGATCGTGCGGTTGCCGTTGGCGACCTTGACGAGGCCCTCCCGCTCCAGGATCCGGAACGCTTCCCGCAGCGGCGTCCGGCTCACGCCGAGCCTCTCGGCCAGCTCCGTCTGCAGGAGGGCCGTCCCCGGCGGGAGCTCCTGGTCGAGGATGAGCTGGCGCAGGTGGGAGATGACGTCGTCGACCAGCCGCCGGCGTCCGACCGACCGGAGGTCGATCTCGCCGTCCAGGAGGAGCTCCCGGTCCCCTAACACCGCCCGCCGATCTCGGCGATCTCGGCCAGGACCTCGAACGGATCCCGATCGGGAACCCAGGGCACGACGACGACCTCGTCGACGCCGTTCTTCTGGCACCGTTCGAGGAACTGCTCGAAGTCGGCGGCCCCCGGGTAGAAGATCGTGTGGATCCGGCGGAGACTGCCCGGGTCGCGGCCGGCCTTCTCGCACTCGGCGTCCAGTCCGGCCAGCGTGTCCTCGATCTCGTCCGGCGGCAACATCCAGCTGCTCCACCCGTCGCCCAGGGTGGCGGCCCGCCGCAGGGCGGCCGGGCTCTGGCCTCCGATGATGACGGGTGGCCGGGGACTCTGGACGGGTTTGGGCAGTTGCACCGCTCCGGTGAAGGAGACGAACTCGCCGTCGTAGGTGGCGACCTCGTCCGTCCACAGACAGGTCATGGCGGAGATGTAGTCGTCGCAGCGGGCGCCCCGGTTCTCGTACGGGACGCCGACGGCGGCGAACTCCTCCGGCGACCAGCCGAGGCCGACGCCGAGGTCGATGCGGCCGCCGGACAGATGGTCGAGGGCCACGACCTCCTTGGCCAGCACCACCGGGTTGCGCTCGGGGAGGATCAGGCAGTTGGTCCCCAGCCGGATCCGGGAGGTGGTGGCGGCCATGGCCGCCAGCCCGAACAGTGGGTCGAACCAACCCTGCCGGGGCCCGTAGGGCGGCAACCCGTTCTCGCTGTAGCCGTAGTTGGGGGCGTACTCCTCGAAGACCACCACGTGGTCGGGCAGCCACAAGCTGGCGAACCCCATGTCCTCCAACGCCTTGGCGAACCCACCGGCGTCGGTGATGGAGTTGCCGGGTGACCCGTCGAAGAGCAGCTCGATGCCGACGTCCACTGTCACTCCTTCGGGGTCAGCCCGCCACGTGGCCGGCGTGCCAGCCGCCGTCGACGAGGAGCTCTGTCCCGGTGATGTAGGACGAGTCGTCCGAGGCCAGGAACACGACGGCCTGGGCCACCTCGGCGGGGTCGGACGGGCGCTTCATGGGGATCTGGCTGACGATGGCGCCGAGGTCGACGTCGCCCAGGGCGGACAGGTCGGCCTCCAGCACCATCGGCGTCGGCATCAGCCCGGGACAGACGGCGTTGACCCGCACGCCGAGCGCCGCCACCTCCTGCGACACCGACCGGGTGAGGCCGATCACGGCGTGCTTGGTCGCCGAGTAGAGGGACATCCCGGGCATGCCGCTGACCCCGTCGATGGAGGAGATGTTGACGATGGAGCCCGTGCCGGCGGCCAGCATCGGGGCCAGGGCGGCCTTCATGCCGAGGTAGACGCCGAACTGGTTGACGGCCGTGACCTTCTGGAAGTCGGCCAGGGTGCTGGTCACCAGCGGGGCGATGGAGAGGATGCCGGCGCAGTTGACCAGCACGTCGAGCCGGCCGTGAGTGGCGACGACGTCGGCCACGACCGTGTTCCACGCCTCCTCGTTGGTGACGTCGAGCTCGGCGAAGGAGGCCTTCTCCCCCAACTGGTCGGCCAGGGTCTTGCCCTCGCCGGGCCGGATGTCGCCCAGCACGACCGTGGCACCCTCCTTGATCATCAGCTCCGCCGTCGCCGCGCCCAGGCCCCGGGACCCGCCGCTGATGAGGCAGACCTTGTCGTCGAGTCGTCCCATGTCGCCCGTCCTCCCCTTAACCGATCATCTCTTCGAGCCCGGCGTCCTTCAGGATCTGCTGGTACTTGTCGTGCAGCGGCTGCATCAGCGGCGCCAGCTTGAGCACCTTCTGGACCGAGCCGTGGACCTTGATGTCGCGCTTGGCGATGGCCAGCGGCACGTTGAGCTTCCCGAGCCAGAACTTGTGGGCGAGGTCGGCCGTCATGTCGAGGTCGACCTGGACGTCCATGGTGATGTCGGAGCCGAACTGGGTGACGCCCCGGCCGAAGTCGACGGCGATGACCGAGTCGGGGTCGGTCAGGTTGAGCTTCAGCGTCACGCCGGTGGCGTTGAGCTTCTCCTTCAGGCCCTCGGTCTCGAAGGCCAGGGCGAAGATCTGGCCCATGTACTTGTAGAGGTCTTCCGCGCTCTTGTAGGCAGCCACGGTGGTTACGCTCCTTCTCTCTGGCCGACTTCCCTGGGGCCCGGCGTGAAGCGGATCGGCACC
>JAUZEY010000080.1 GCA_030838785.1 Actinomycetota bacterium
CGGCGGCGGGGTCGGTGCCGAGCACCCGGCTCTCCTCCGGGCCCTTCTCGAGGAGCTCGGAGGCCATGGCCGGGGTGAGCTCGTCGGGGGCGATCCCGTCGGGGACGGGCGTCGTCTGGTCCCCCCGGGAGAGGTAGGGCCCGAAGCGGCCCACCCGCACCGCGATCTCGCGGCCCTCGGCGTCGGCGCCGATGGGGATGGTGTTGATCTCCCGGGCGTCGATCTCCGGCACCCGCGTCTCGACCAGGGTTCGGAGCCCCACGACGCCGTTGCCGAAGTAGAACTGCCGCAGCCAGGGGACGGACTCCCGCTCACCCCGGGCGATGTCGTCGAGGCTCTCCTCCATCCGGGCCGTGAAGTCGTAGTCGACCAGGTGGGTGAAGTACTCCTCGAGCAGCCGGATCACGGCGAAGGCCGTCCAGCTGGGGACGAGCGCCGAGCCCTTCTTCCAGACGTAGCCGCGATCCTGGATCGTCTGGATGACGCTGGCGTAGGTCGACGGCCGGCCGATCCCCCGGGACTCGAGCTCGGCCACCAGCGAAGCCTCGGTGTAGCGGGCCGGGGGCTGGGTGGCGTGCCCGGCCGCCTCGAGGGCCCGGTTGGCCACGGCCTCGCCCTGGTCGAGCGACGGGAGCCGGGTTTCGCGGTCCTCCAGCTCGGCGTCGGGGTCATCGGAGCCCTCGACGTAGGCCCGCAGGAAGCCGGCGAAGGTGATCGTCTTGCCGGAGGCCGAGAAGAGCACCGCCTCGCCGGCGGTGGAGGTCGCTCCGAGCCGCAGGGCGACCCGCCGGCCCCGGGCGTCGGCCATCTGGGACGCCACGCACCGCTTCCAGACCAGGTCGTACAGACGGGCGGCGTCGGAGTCGACCTCCCGCTCGACCTCCTCCGGGCGGCGGAAACGGTCGCCAGCCGGCCGGATCGCCTCGTGGGCTTCCTGGGCGTTCTTCACCTTCCGGGAGTAGGCCCGGGGCTTGTCGGGGAGGTAGTCGGCGCCGTAGCGCTCCGAGATCTCGGACCGGGCGGCGGCCACGGCCTGCTCCGACAGCGAGACGGAGTCCGTCCGCATGTAGGTGATGTAGCCGGCCTCGTAGAGCTTCTGGGCCAGGCGCATCGTCCGCTCGGCGCCGAAGCGGAGCTTGCGCCCCGCCTCCTGCTGGAGGGTCGACGTCATGAACGGCGGGTAAGGCGATTGCTTCCAGTCCTTCGCCTCCACCGAGGTGACGGAGTAGTCGACCCCGGTGAGGCGCTCGACGAGCCCTCTGGCCTCCTGCTCGTCGAGGAGGGCGACGGTGCCGGTGGCGGCGGCGCTGAGCTGGCCGGTGGTGGCCCCGAAGTCCTTCCCCGTCGCCAGGCGCTTGCCGTCGAGGCTGGTCAGGGTGGCCCCGAAGGTCACCCCCTTGGCCTCGAAGGTGCCCTCCACGTCCCAGTAGCCGGCCGACCGGAAGGCCATCCGGCTCCGCTCCCGCTCGACGACGAGCCGGGTGGCGACGCTCTGCACCCGGCCGGCCGACAACCGGGGCGACACCTTCTTCCACAGCACCTCGGAGATGTCCCACCCGACGAGGCGGTCGAGGATCCGGCGGGTCTCCTGGGCGTCGACGAGCTTGCGGTCGAGGTCCCGCCAGTGGTCGACGGCGTCGGCGATGGCGGCCCGGGTGATCTCGTGGAACACCATCCGCCGGACGGGCACGCGGGGCGAGAGCACTTCCAGGAGATGCCAGGCGATGGCCTCTCCCTCCCGATCCTCGTCGGTGGCGAGATAGATCTCGTCGGCGTCCTTGAGGAGCGCCTTGAGCTTCGCGACCTGGGCTTTCTTCTCCGCCGGGACGATGTAGAGGGGCTTGAAGTCGTTGTCGACGTCGACGCCCCAGCGCTTGGCCCAGGGCTCGTCCTTGTAGGCGGCCGGGACCTCCTGGGCCTTGCGGGGCAGGTCACGGATGTGGCCGATGCTCGACTCGACGGCGTACCCGGAGCCGAGGAAGCCCGCGATGGTCTTCGCCTTGGCCGGCGATTCGACGATCACGAGGGGCTTCGGCACGGTTCCTCCGTCTCTCCTTGGGCGGCACTCGGGGGGTCGTTCGGCGCGCCAGGGTGCCAGACGGGCGGCGCGGATGTCACGCGTGGGCCGGATTATGGTGCCCGAACGTGGAAAAACATCTCATCGAGACGTTCGGGACCATCGGGCTGATCGTCACCATCTTTGCCGAGTCGAGCCTGATCTTCTTCCTCCCGGGCGACACCCTCCTCTTCACGGCCGGCCTGCTGGCCTCCCAGGGCAAGCTGAACATCGCCGTGGTGCTGCTCGGCAGCTTCGCCGCCGCCGTGGCCGGCAACCAGGTCGCCTACGTCGTCGGCAACCGTCTCGGCCCGTCGCTGTTCAAGCCCGGCTCCCGGCTCTTCAAGGCCGAGTACGTCGCCCGCGCCAACGAGTACTTCGACAAGTTCGGCTCCCGCACGATCGTCCTGGCCCGTTTCATCCCCGCCGTCCGGACGTTCGCGCCCATCCTGGCCGGCATCGGCACCATGCGGTACCGCACGTTCGCGACCTACAACGTCGTCGGCGCCCTCCTGTGGGCCATCGGAGTGACCCTGCTCGGCTACACGCTGGGCAAGACCGTCCACGGCATCGACAAGTACCTGCTGCCCGTGATCATCGTCATCGCCGCCCTCTCGGCCATCCCCGTCGTCATCGAGTTCCGGCGCAGCCGGAAGAACCGGGAACCACGTCTCCCGCTCGAGTGAGGGGTTGGGGGGTCCTCGGGGGCGGAGCCCCCCGAGTGCCGGCCTACTTCACGGCCCGGAGGCGGGGCGGGGGAGTGAGCCGGGCCTTGAGGGCCGGGATGTCGAGCGCCGGGCGGGGGTACTCGGGGGCCATCTCCACCAGGGTCTCGAGCAGAAGCCTCCCGACGGCCCAGTTGCGGTACCACTTGCGGTCGGCGGGCACCACGTACCAGGGGGCGTCGTCGGGGTTGCTGCGCCGGAGCACCTCCCGGAAGGTGTCCTGGTACTTCGGCCACAGGGCCCGCTCCTCGATGTCGCCCTCCTCGAACTTCCACCGCTTGTCGGGGTCGTCGAGCCGGGCCAGGATCCGTTCCCGTTGCTCCTCGGAGCTGATGTGGAGGAAGCACTTGACCACCGTGGTGGTCCCGGCGGCCAGGTCCGCCTCGAACCTGGCGATCTCGCCGTAGCGCCGATCGAGCTGGGCCTCGGTGAGCCCGCCGTGGACGCGGGGGACGATCACGTCCTCGTAGTGGGAGCGGCCGAACACCCCGAGCTGGCCCGGCTCCGGCAGCGCCCGCCGGATGCGCCACAGGAAGTGGTGCTTCGCCTCCTCCGGGGTGGGCCTCTTGAAGGAGGTGATCCGGCACCCGAGCGGATTGACCTGTCCGATCACGTGATCGATCGTGCCGTCCTTCCCCGAGGTGTCGATCCCCTGGAGGACGAGCAGGATCGTGCGGGCGTGCTCGGCCCACAGCCGCTCCTGGAGCCCGGCCAGCGGCTGGGAGTCGGCGGCCATCGAGTCGGCGGCCTTCTTCTTGTCCTTCACCCCGGGGTGGCTGTCGGTCTTGTGACGGGCCAGCGGATCGTCGTCGTCGGGCCGGGCACGGAGCAGCTCACGAAGACTCATGGTTTGCATTCTGCTCCCCCCGGATCGGGGTGTCCCTGGAGGGTCGGCGCGATCGGGCCCCGGGGATCTCCCGGGGCCCTGATCGGGTGTAGCGGTGTTCTTGTCGGACGGGCGCCTAGGCCTTCATGCCGGCCGCGGCCGGGGCGGCGGCGGGGCTCCCGGCGTCCATGGCTTCGCCCTTGCGCTTGGAGAAGGCGACGGCGCCGATGAGCACGACGAGGGCGATACCGGCGATGGTGAACCGGGCCGGGTCGTTGTCCTGCAGCTTGATGATGGCCGGCAGCGTGAGCAGCGAGACCAGGTTCATGACCTTGATCAGCGGGTTGAGGGCCGGGCCGGCGGTGTCCTTGAAGGGGTCGCCGACGGTGTCGCCGATGACGGCCGCCTTGTGGGCCTCGGAGCCCTTGCCGCCCTCGTGCCCGTCCTCGATGTACTTCTTGGCGTTGTCCCACGCCCCACCGGCGTTGGACAGGAAGTTGGCCATCAGCTGGCCGGTGAGGATGACGGCGGCCAGGAAGGCCCCCAGCGCCAGGTAGTTGATGCCGAAGCCGATGATGACGGGCGTCAGCACGGCCAGCAGCGCCGGGGTGGCCAGCTCCCGCAGGGAGGCGGCGGTGCAGATGTCGATGACCGGGCCGTAGTCGGGCCGCTTGGTGCCGGCCATGATCTTGCCGTCGGCGAACTGGCGGCGGACCTCCTGCACGACCACGGCCGCCGTCCGCCCGACGGCCCGGATGGCCAGGGCGGAGAACAGGAACGGCACCGCGCCGCCGATGAGCAGGCCGATGAAGATCTTGGGGTCGGCCACGTTGATCTGGGTGTGGACGTCCCGGAACAGCGGCGTGCCCTCGAGCAGCTTGCCGGCGGCGTCCTTCAGGCCCAGCTCCGACCCGATCGTCTCGATGTAGGAGGCGAACAGCGCCACGGCGGCGATGACCGCCGAACCGATGGCGAAGCCCTTGGTGACGGCCTTGGTGGTGTTCCCGACGGCGTCGAGGCTGACCATGATCCGCTCCGGCGGGCCGTGGAACTCGCCCGACATCTCGGCGATGCCGGCGGCGTTGTCGGCCACCGGGCCGAACGTGTCCTCGGAGACCACGACTCCGGTGGTGGCCAGCATGCCCATGCCGCAGAGAGCCACGAGGTAGAGGGAGAACTGGAGGTTGCCGCCTCCGAGGGCAATGGCCACGCCGAGGGCGATGGCGATGCAGATGACGGCGTACACGGAGGACTCGAGCCCGGACGAGATACCCGACAGCACGGTGGTGGCGGGGCCGGTGCGGGCCGCTTCGGCGATCTCCCGGACCGGCGCGTATTCGGTGCCGGTGAAGTACTCGGTCAGCCGGCTGACGAGCTGGGCCAGGACGAGGCCGACGACCACGGCCAGGAACACCTTCAGGTCCTCGTGGTGGCCGGACTTGTTCTTGACGTAGCCGAAGGCGACGATTGCCGTCCCGATCACCGTCAGGATGCCGGCCGTGAGGAAGCCCCGGTTGATGGGCTTGAGGGCGTTGGTCTCGCCTTCCTTGGCCTTGACGGCGAAGACGCCGACGATCGAGGCGAGGACGCCGACAGCCCGGCAGGCGACCGGGAAGATGAGGCCCAGGGCGGGGTTGGCGCCGATCGACCGGAACGCGGCTACCCCGAGGATGATCGAGGCGACCAGGGTCACCTCGTAGGACTCGAACAGGTCGGCGGCCATACCGGCGCAGTCCCCGACGTTGTCGCCCACGTTGTCGGCGATGGTGGCCGGGTTACGGGGGTCGTCCTCGGGGATGCCCGCCTCGACCTTGCCGACGAGGTCGGCGCCGACGTCGGCGGCCTTGGTGAAGATGCCGCCGCCGACCCGGAGGAAGAGCGCCAGCAGGGACCCGCCGAACCCGAACCCGACCAGGATGGCCGAGCTGGTGTTCTGGAAGATCGTGATGATGATGGTGGCCCCGAGCAGGCCGAGGCCGACCGTGAACATGCCGGCCACGCCGCCGGTCCGGAAGGCGACCTCGAGGGCGGCGGGGAGGGAGCCGGTCTTGGCGGCGGCGGCGGTGCGGACGTTGCCCTGGGTGGCCAGGGACATCCCGATGAAGCCGGTCAGGCCCGACATCGTGCAGCCGGCCAGGAAGGCGAGGGTGCGGAACAGGCCGGACTCGACGAAGGACAGCGCCACCGTCCCGTCCGGCTTGGCTACCTTGACCGACGTCAGGAAGACGATGATCGCCAGGGGGATCAGGATGACGACGATCGTCTTGAACTGGCGCTTGAGGTAGGCCAGCGCCCCCTCCTGGATCGCCTTCGCAATCTCGATCATCTTGGGCGTGCCCTGGTCGGCGGCCAGGACGCCCTTGGCGAGGAAGAAACCGACGGCGAGCGCCAGCAGGGCAGTCACCCCGGAGAACAGCAGGACGAATTTGTCGCCCGAGCCGAGGTGGAACGGCTGGTATCCCCCTTCGGAGGCGAGGAGGAGAGGGGTCATGCGTTGGGCCTTCCTGTCATGGGCGCGCGGCGGCGCTCCGCGGCCTGGTTAACATGCCGGACATGGTAGGCGGCAGGGCCTGCTGAGCCGCGAATTGGGCTCAGCCGGGGGTGCGGTTCTCGACCATTCCGTCGCCGCCGGCGGGTCCGGAGCCGTTCCCCGCGCTGTCCTGCCCGCCGGTGCCGCCCGATCCCGGCGATCCCGACTTCACCCCCGTCCGCACGTGGTAGGGCACCGATGTCACCACGACGCCCTCCCGGAAGAGGAGCCGGCCCTTGAGGAAGAGGGCCGTCTGGTTGTGGAGGATGTGCTCCCACCACCGCTTCACGACGAATTCCGGGATGAGGACCGTCACGATGTCGTTGTCCCACCGGGCGTCGATCTCGTCGATGAAGCGGAGGATGGGCCGGGAGAGCTCCCGGTACGGCGAGTAGATGATGTCCAGGGGGGTGTCGAGGCCGTGGGCCGCCCAGCCCGCCTCGATCCGCTCCTGCTCCTCCTCGTCGGAGACCACCGTCACCGCCACGAGATGGTCGGGGTTCAACGACTTGGCGTAGGCCAGCGCCTCCAGCACCCCCCGGTGCACGCCGCCGACGAGCACCACCACGGTGTGATTGAGGCGGGGGGGCCGCCAGTCGTCGGGCACGGCGAGCGAGGCACGGACCATGTCGTAGTGCCGCTTCACGCCCTTGAGCAGCATGACCAGGAGGGGGATCACCACGATGGGCAGCCAGGCGCCCTTGGTGAACTTCGAGGTGGCCACCACCAGGAGCACGATGCCGGTGGCCACGGCCCCGACGCCGTTGATCACCATCGACCCCCGCCACCCCGGCTCGCGTTCCTTCAGGTGGTGCTTCACCATGCCGAACTGCGACAGCGTGAAGGAGGTGAACACACCCACGGCGTAGAGCGGGATCAGGTGGGTCACCTCGCCCTTGACCACGACCAGCAGGGCGCCGGCGAACACGGCCAGCACGAGGACGCCATTGGAGAACACCAGCCGGTCGCCCCGGTTGAAGAGCTGACGGGGGAGGAACCCGTCGCGGGCGATGATCGACGAGAGCCGCGGGAAGTCGGCGTAGGCGGTGTTGGCGGCCAGGGTGAGGATGGCGGCCGTCGACACCTGGAGCACGAAGTACATGGGCGTGTTATGGCCGAAGACGGCCCGGCCGAGGATCGACAGGATCGTCTCCCGGCCCTCCGGCTGCAGCGTGGGCGCCAGTCGGTGGGCGAGAACGGAGATCCCGAAGAAGAAGGTGCCGAGGATGCCGGCCATCCACATCAGGGTGGTGGCGGCGTTCTTCGACTCCGGCCGGTGGAAGGCCGGCACGCCGTTGCTGATGGCCTCGACGCCGGTCAGCGCCACCGCACCGGATGAGAACGCCCGCATGAGGGCGAACAGCGTCACGCCCGTCATGAGCTTCCCCTGCCGGGTGATCTCGGCCAGCGCCCGCGGGTCGGGCGGCAGCCTGTGGAGATGACCGGTGAACGACCGGACCAGGCCGATGCCCACCAGCAGCGCCAGAGAGAAGATGTACACGTAGGTGGGAACGGCGAACGTCCGCCCTGACTCCTTCACCCCCCGCAGGTTGGCCAGGGTGATGAGGACGATGAGGAGCAGGCAGAGCGGCACCGTGTTGTGGCGCATTCCGGGGAAGGCCGAGGTGATGGCGGCCACGCCGGCGGCCACCGACACCGAGACGGTGAGGATGTAGTCGGTGAGGAGCGAGGCCCCCGCCACCAGCGACGGGTTCACCCCCAGGTTCTCCCGGGAGACGACGTAGGAGCCGCCGCCGCTCGGGTAGGCGAAGATCGTCTGCCGGTAGCTGAAGGCCACGATGGCCAGCAGGATGACGACGATGAAGGCGATCGGGATCAGGTAGTCGAGCGCCGCCAGCCCGGCCAGCGGCACGATGACCCGCAGGATCTCCTCGGTGGCGTAGGCGGTGGAGGAGATGGCGTCGGAGGAGAAGACCGCCAGCGCAATCGTCTTGGCCAGCCGCTGATGCTCCTGCTCGGCGCTCGAGAGCGGCCGCCCGACGAGCAGGCGTTTCAGGACCGAGTACACGGGCGTCATCCTGCCATCTGCCGGACGGGCCCGTCGTAGTCACCCTGCGTTACCATCCCGCCGTGCACGTCGTCGTCGTGGGATGCGGCCGGGTGGGCAGCGAGCTCGCCGGCACTCTGGAGAAGGACGGTCACAGCGTGGCCGTCATCGACAAGAACGTCAGTGCCTTCAGCCGGCTACCCCAGGGGTTCGGCGGCTCGACGGTGGTCGGCTTCGGCTTCGACCGGGACCACCTCCTCGAGGCGGGCGTGGACCGGGCCGGGGCGCTGGCCGCCGTGACCAACGGCGACAACTCCAACATCCTCACGGCCCGCATCGCCCGGGAGAACTTCGGGATCGAGCGGGTCGTGGCCCGGATCTACGACCCCCGCCGGGCGCTCATCTACCAGCGGCTCGGCATTCCGACCGTGGCCACGGTCAGCTGGGCCACCGACCAGGTCATGCGCCGGCTGCTCCCGGGCGAGGTCAAGGCCGATTGGTCCGACCCCAGCGGCAAGATCTGCGTGGTGGAGCGGGGCCTGCCGGCCTCCTGGGCGGGCAAGAAGCTGGCCGGCCTCAACGATCCGGGGCGGTTCTGGCTGACGGCCGTCACCCGGCTCGGCACGGCCCGGATCGTCGACACCAGCATCGTCGGGCAAGAGGGCGACGTGCTGACCTTCACCGCCGCCACCGACGCCCTCGACGCCCTCACGGCGCGGCTCGAGGCGGGAAAGGACCACTAGCCGATGCGGGTCGCCATCGCCGGCGCCGGGAACGTTGGCCAGTTCATCGCCAACGACCTCGCCCTGGCCGGCCACGAGGTCCTGATCCTCGAGCAGGACCCGGGCGTGGTCAGCCGCTCGGCCCCGGGCCTCTCCGGGCCCCGGGGCGACGGGGGCAGCATCGAGTGGCGCACGGCCGACGCCTGCGAGGTCACGTCGCTGCGGGAGGCGGAGATCGACCAGGTCGACGTCGTCGTGGCCGCCACCGGCGACGACGAGGACAACCTCGTGATCTCGCTGCTGGCCAAGCAGGAGTTCGCCGTGCCCCGGGTCGTGGCCCGGGTCAACCACCCGAAGAACGAGTGGCTGTTCAACGAGAACTGGGGTGTCGACGTGTCGGTGTCGACCCCCCACCTGATCCTGGCCCTGACCGAGGAGGCGCTGTCGGTCGGGAGCCTGGTACGGCTCCTGCAGTTGGAGAAGGGCCGAGCCCGGCTGGTCGAGGTCACGCTGGCGCCGGACTCGCCGGTCATCGGCCCCACCATCCGCGAACTCGACATTCCCCGCGACTCGACCTTTGTGGCGGTCGTGCGGGAGGAGCACGTCGTGGTCCCCCGGGGCGACACCGTCTTCCAGGCCGGCGACGAGGTGATCGCCCTGGTGACGCCCGACTCGGAGGACGAGATCCGGCGGATCCTGACCGGGAAGTAGTTGGCGGCGCCGGGCTAGGGGAGGAGCTCGTAGACCGGGTTGTACATGTAGACCCGGTTGCCGAGCGGGGCGACCATGCCTTCGACCACGAGGCGGCGGCCCGGGCTCACCCCGGCGACCTTCTTGCGGCCGAAGAACACGGCGGTGAGGATGGCCCGCCCGTCGGTCACGCCAACCTCCAGCGCCGGCGCACCGGCCCGGGGGACGATGCGCACCGACGAGATCTCGCCGACGACCTTCGCCACGGTCCGGGGCTGCAGCTCCGCGATGGCACAGCAGCCGGCCAGCTGGGCGCAGAACTGGACCAGCTTCTCCCGGTCGTGCTCCTCCACCGGCTTGGTGAGCTTGCTCATGATGTTCTTGAGTGCCACACCCCCAGCGTACCCTCGCGCGCTCCGTGGACGCGATCGAGGCGCTGGACAAATTGAAGGCCGACCCTGAGATCGGGGATCGGCTGACGCAGGCCGCAGTGGCCCTCATGCGGGCGATGCTGGGCTGAGGGTCGGGCCCGCTACTCGTTCTCGAGCGGGGCTTCGGGGGCCGCCCGGCGAGCGGCGTAGAGGGCGTGCATGGCGAACACGAACAGCAGCAGGCCGGCCGCCATCGGCACCAGCATGCGGCGGGCGTCGTTGGTGCCGATGGCCTCGGGCAGGCCGACGAGGACCCGCCCCACCGCCTCGCCGTCTTCCTTGTCGGCGTTGGCGTCGGTCTGCTTGTAGGGCAGCGCCGGGGAGAAGCCGTTGTCGGGCCCTTCTGACGGCTCCTCCTCCTTCGCCGTCGCGTCCGGCTTGCCCGGCTTGGCAGCCATCGGGCCGACCGGGCCGCCGACCGTGGCGCCGCCCGACTTCACGCTGCCGGGGGCGCCGGGCTGGATCGCCGAGATGGACGCTCCGCTGCGGCTCACATCGCCGGAGGATCCGCCGGGGGCCGGCGTCCCGGGGTCGCCGGTGGAGCCGGCTGCGAACACCGGAGGCGGAGGGGCCGGCTTGGTCGGGTCACCGGGGTCGGCCGGGGGGGCGGGATCGCCGCCGGAATCGGCCGAGGAGGGCTGTGTCGTCGACGTGGTGGCCTCGGGCCGCTTCGGCTCGGCCACGACGATCTGCTTCGGCTCGGCCGCGGGGCCGGACCACGCCGACTGGATCGTGTCGGCGCCGCTGCCGGCGGCCCGGAGGGCGGCCACCTGATACCGGTAGGTGCCGGGCGCCGAAAGGCTGCGGGTGAAGGTCGTCACTTTGCCGCCGGCCTGGCCGACGTTCTTCCACGAGCCGTCCCCGACGCGCTCCTGGATCACGTAGCTGGCGATGTCGGGCTCGGGGTTGGCCTGCCACTGCACGGTGGCCTGGCGGGTGCTGTCGACGAAGGAGAGGTGGACGTCACGGGGAGCCGAGACCGGGTTGGACACGGTGACGCCGCGGTCCTCGTGGCGGGGCGCCGGCGCCTGGCCGTTGGAGAACATCCCGCTGCGGGCGCCGCCCTGGGCTGTGACCCGCACCACGTAGGGCCGGTTCTGGGCCGGGCCGCCGTCGTTGGGATAGGCGGTCGTGTCCCACACACAGTCGATGTTCACGGCCGCCGGAGAGCCGCCCTCGGCCTTCTCGCAGATCGTGCCGTAGCCGGGGTAGCCGGCCCCGTCGGGGGCGAGGGCCTCGACGGCCCAGCTCTTCACGCCGCCGTCGAAGGCCACCCGGGCCTTGATGTGGACGGTCTGGCCGGCGAGCTTGGCGCCGTCGTCGGGGGACTGCCACGAGATCACGGGTGCCTGGTCGCCGCTGCTCTGGGCCAGCGCCGGGCGGGCCAGCGCGGTGCCGACCAGCAGGGCCGCTCCGGCGGCGAGAGTGAGCTTGCGCATACGCCCTCCGATCGTTCTCATGTCATCTCCGCCTTGACGACGAGGCGCTGGCGGGCCGAACCCTTGGGGTGACAGGTGGTGAGCGTCAGGGTGTGGCCCGAGGTCTGGGAGATCACGCTGAAGTCGCTGTTGGACACCACGAACGGCGGGCGGGTGACCCGGTACACGTGCCGGCCGATCGGGGTCTCGAGCACGACCTGGTCGCCGACGCCGAGGTGGTCGAGGTTGGCGAAGGGCTTGCCGTAGGTGGTGCGGTGACCGGCGATGGCGACGTTGCCCTCCTCGCCCGGGAGCGGGGTGTTGGGGTAGTGCCCGGCGCCGGCCCGGAGGGCGCTGGCGCCCGTCCCTTCCACCACCACGGTGTCGACCTTGATGGTGGGGATCACGATGCGGGTCAGGGCGTCGCCCTCAGGCGTGTGGCCGGCGGTGTAGGCGGCCTTGTTCTGGGCGCTGTGGAGCTGGATCGCCAGCTTCGACTGCAGCCGATCCTGCATGTAGTTCGTGGCCAGGGGATAGGCCAGGAGCCCGATCGCCACCACGGCCGTGATGATCGAGAAGCCCGACAGCATCCGGCGGGCGACGGGCCGCGACCGGAGCGAGTCGAAGAAGAAGCGGGAGCCGTCGCGGAGCCGGGCGGGCTTCTTCTCGACGGCGAGGGGGGTGGTGTCCGTCACGCTGTGCTCCCCAAAGTCGAAGCAGGTCGTTCGTCAAACGGTTCCGGGGCCGGGACTTCGCTCGTCCCGACCCCGGTTACCGCTGCTACAAGGTGGTGTTGCAGGTGCTGATGTCGCTTGGTCTACTAGCCGCGGCGCCGCCGCAGGAAGGTCCCGACCCCGAGGCTCACACCGAGGAGAGCGGGGATCGTGCCGGTCCGGAAGGGGAGGCCGCCGGTGCGGGGCAGGGCGGCCGCCGGAGCCGGGGTGGAGGCAGGAACTTCAGCCGCCGCCGCCCGCTGCTTCTCCTCGACCTGACCCATCACCTTGGTGCCGCCGGCCTGGGCCACGGTCTGGGCCAGGGCGAGGCGGATACCGGGGACGTCGGTCTTCTCGCCGAGGCTCAGGCCGGTGGCGCCGGAGACGGGGGCGAGAACGGTGTCGAGGGCGGCGTTACCGAGGACGGAGCCCAGGTTGAGCCCGGGCACCAGGTTGTTGAGGCCCTTGAAGAGGTGGATGGTGACGGCCGCCGACTCTTCCTTGATGGAACCGTCGGGCAGCTTGGTCTCGTGGGGGGTGCCGACCGAGATCTCGGTGCAGAGGGCGCCGAGGACGCCGACGGCGCCGTCGCAGAACAGCGTCACGTTCTGGCCGGGGGCCAGCTCGATGAAGCCGGGGCCGGACTTGATGCCGAGGGTGCCGGTCAGCGTCTCGAGCGGCTTGACGCCAGCGAGGCCGATCTGACCGAGGCCGAGGGTCGGCAGGAGCTCGCTCTCGATGCGGACGAGCGTGTTCTTGGCCGAGCCGACACCGGCGGTCTTGTCACGGTCGTAGGTGACCGAGGCACCGGACTCGCCGGTCGTGATCTTGAGGAGCGGGGGAAGGCCGAGGCCCCGGAAGGCGGGCAGAACCTCGATCGTGCCGCCCTGGGCCAGCGACTCGGAAGTGAAGTTCGCCGCCGTGCCGGTGTTCTTGGCGATTGCGTTCCCGATGTTGACCCGCAGCAGGTCGGAGTCCTCGAGGCGGTTGACGACGTCCTTCACCGTCTGGGAGGGCTCGAGGGTCGGCAGGACCACGCTGCCCTGGCCGAGCAGGCTGCCGAGGAGGCCGTTCAGGGTCGTCACAGCGGTCTTGGCCGGAGCGTCGGTGGCCTTGAGAAGGTCACCCACCGGGGTTGCGGCCACGGTGTCGAGGACCGGCTTCAGGGCGTCGAGAGCGGGCTTCAGGATCTGCGTGGCGTTGAGCCGCAGGCTCGCCACCGTGCCGGTCCCGACAGCCTCGAACGAGGACACATCACCCTTGGTGCTGGCCTCGCCGCAAGCGACCTCGCCGATGAGCAGCGATGGCAGGTTCGCGCCGGCCAGGGCCTCACCGAGCGGGGGCTGGAAGCAGGCCCGGCCGCCATTGGCGGGCTGGTCACCCTGGGCCGCCGTGATAGCGGTCTTGGGGCTGAGCAGCGTCCCGATGCCGGAGGCCTTCTGGTTCAGCGTGTTGTTGACGACGTTGGCAGCGCTGTCCACCGACGCGATCCCGAAGGTGAGTCGACGGCCCAACAGGGAAAGGTCAAGCGCTTGGGCACTGGCTACGCCGCTGAACTGATCGGTCTCGACCCGGGTAACAGCACCATTCGCTGCGGGCGCGACGACAGCTGCGAGCACCAGGGCCACTGCGCCGACCAACCCCAGCGAGTGGATCTTGCGCATCCTCAGCTCCTCTCTTACCTGACGTAGTCGGATGACTACGTTTGTGACGATTGTTAACAGTAGTCCTATAACGCCACAAACGTAAAGACTAGTTCATTGACGTTACTGAGCCTGCGTTATGACGCGAACGGGCAGGAAAGGGTCAAAGTCGCGCGTTGGGTTCAAGTCCGATCACCCCGAGCGGTCGCGGAGAGGCACCCGGTGTCAGCGGGCTCAGGCTACTGCTGTGGCCACAGTTCACGAAAGGGACAAAAAGCAAGAGGGCCCGGGGTTGCCCCCGGGCCCTCTTCTCGATCGCTTACCGGCGGATCGTCAGTAGCGCATCCAGTCGTCGAAGTCGTCGAAGTCGTCCTGCGCCGTCGCCATGGCCGGGTTGCGCCGGGTCAGGACCTTGAGCTGCATGGCGAACACGAAGATGAGCAGGCCGAGGGCCACCGGAATCAGCAGCGACCGGGCGTTTTGGGGGCGGGGTACGTTGACGAGCTTGCTCATGCTCTGCGGTTGATCCTCCGAGCCACTGCCGAGCCCGTCAGCCGTCCCGCTCTGTGTCCCGGTGTAGGGCAGCGTCGACGAGAACCCGCCGTCCGTGCCTTCGCCCTCCGCCTCGCCTGCGGCACCACCACTACCGCCGGCGGTGGCGCCGGTGGACCGGGGCGCCGAGCCCGACGGGCGGGGGCCTGAGGCCCCGCCGCCGGCGCGACCGGCGGCTGCCGTGCCCTTGGCCGGGGTGGTGACGTGCCCCCCGGGGGCCGTGGATGACGAGGTGTCACCGGGGATGAACACCCCGGGGTCGCCGCCATCGGCCGAGCCGTCGGGACCGTTGGCCCCGGCCGTGGTCGGCGGGGTCACCTGAGCGATGTCGACGGCCTGGGCCGCCACGAAGCCGGACGTCTTGGACGCCGAGGCGCCGTTCCCGCTGTCGGCCGTGGGCGCCGGCCGCACCGCCGCCACCTGGTACTGGTACTTCCCGGGCTGGTCGATCGTGCGGACGTAGTTCGTGGCGCTGCCCGGAACGGCGACGCCGGCGCTCCACTTCCCGCCGCCGACCTTCTCCTGGACCAGATACGTGACGTCGGGCTCCGGATTGGGCGCCCACGTCACGTTGATCCGGTTGGTGGCCGGGTCAAAGGAGTTGGCCACGCCGGTGGGGTCGGCGACGCCGTTGGTGACGTACACCTGGCGCCAACGCTTGGCCGCCGCGTCCTGGTAGAGCTCGAAGCTCTGCGGCGGCGTCGGCTGCCCGCAGGTCACCAAACCACACTGGGGCTGGCCGGCGCTCTGGGCGATGACCTGGACCGAGTACCGGCCGTTGGCTGACACGCCGTGATCGCTCAGGTGCCAGTGGCGCTGGAGGTTCTGGTCCCCCGCCGCGCCGCCCGGCGTCGGCTGGTCCAGCGTGCGGTCGACGGCCCGGGTCGTGTCCCAGGGGCAGGAGATGTAGATGTCGGTCGGGTACTTCCCGTTCTCCTGGGCGAGGTCCTCGTGACAGGTCGAGGGGGCCCCGCCGGCATCGGGCTGGACCCGCACGTCCCAGTTCTTCACGCCGTCGACGAAGTGGACCTTGACGGTCACGATCTCGTCGCTGGCGTAGACCACGGCGCCATCCGGCGCCGT
>JAUZEY010000096.1 GCA_030838785.1 Actinomycetota bacterium
GGAGCAGGTCCAGAACCCACACGTCTCGGGCCAGGACCCTGAGACGGCGCCCAACACACTGGGGGCCAACGAGATCACCACCGAGTCGGTGAACCAGGCCAGCGACACCGTCCACTCGGGAACGGTCATCGGCACGAACCCGCCCGCCGGCACCTCCGTCCCCAAGGGCTCGAAGATCCAGCTGATCATCTCCTCCGGCCAGGAGCAGGTCCGGGTCCCCAACGTCGTGGGCCTGAGCAAGAGCGACGCCACCACGGAGCTCCAGAACGCCGGCTTCACGGTCGTCACCCGGGACGTCACGTCGCTCGACCCGAACAATGCCGGACGGGTCATCGCCCAGAGCCCGCCGGCCGACTCGAAGGCGGCCAAGGGATCGGCCGTCACGATCAGCGTCGGGAAGTTCGGCGGCTCGTCGAGCAGCAGCACCACTTCGACCACGACGTTCCCATGAGCCGCCGCCCAACGGGCCTTCCGGCGTCGGGCGCCGCTGGGGCGCCGGCCGGGGGTGCGGCCGGCGCGGCGGTGAGCGCTCCGATCGCCGGCTGGTACACGCACAACGGTCGCCACGACCTTCCGTGGCGGCCGACCCGCGACCGGTGGGCCGTGCTGGTGTCGGAGGTCATGCTCCAGCAGACCCAGGTCGGGCGGGTGGCCGGCGTGTGGCCCGGGTTCATGGCCCGCTTCCCGACCCCGGAGGCGATGGCCGCCGCCGGGCCGGGGGACGTGATCGCCGCCTGGGGCACGCTGGGCTACCCCCGCCGGGCCCGGCGCCTGTGGGAGGCGGCGGAGCGGATCGCCGCCCACGGCTGGCCCGAAGCACTCACCGACCTGCCCGGCGTGGGCCGCTACACCGCCGACGCGGTATCCGCCCAGGTGGACGGGCGTGACGCCCCCGCCATCGAGACCAACATCCGCCGGGTCGTGGAACGCCGGGCCGGTCGTACGCTGTCGCCCTCCGAAGCGGCCGCCGCCAGCCGGGAGGCCGGCTGGCCCTTGAACGGCCGGGACCGCCTGCTGGCCCTGATGGACATCGGCGCCCTCCTCTGCCGCCCCCGGGCCCCCCGATGCCCCGAATGCCCCCTGGAACCCGGCTGCGCCACCGCGCGCTCCATCGCCTCCGAGACCACCCGCCCGG
Organism: Actinomycetota bacterium; assembly: GCA_030838785.1. Lineage (GTDB taxonomy): Bacteria > Actinomycetota > Acidimicrobiia > IMCC26256 > BP-133 > BP-133. The sequence goes on from JAUZEY010000096.1 coordinate 1,136, forward strand.
CCACCCCGCCCCGAGTCGCCGGAGACCCCTCCGCCCGCCCCCGAGACACGGGGGACCCGCCCGCCGGAGTCCCCTGGCGGACACTCGGCCGTCGTGCCCGGCAGCCGGCCTACGAGGGCTCGTTCCGCCAACGCCGGGGCCGCGTCCTGGCCGAGCTCCGGGCCGGCCCCCGCCCGTCCGCCGACCTCGACCCCGCCGCGCTGGCGACGCTGGTGGAGGACGGCCTCGCCGCGCTCGACGGACCGATCGCCCGCCTGCCCTGATCAGCCCGCCCCGGCCGCCGCCGGGGGAACCTGCGTTCATTTCGGACACCCGTCCGTCCGAAATGAACGCCGGATCGGGTCAGGCGGGGGCGGGGAGGGCCAGGAAGTTCTCGAGCAGCTTGTGACCGCCCTCGGTCAGTATCGACTCGGGGTGGAACTGGACCCCGACCACCGGCAGCTCCTTGTGGCGCAGGCCCATGACGATCCCGTCCTCCGTCTCGGCGGTGACCTCCAGGCAGTCGGGGACGGACGCCCGCTCCACCACCAGGGAGTGGTACCGGGTGGCTTCGAAGGGGTTGGGCAGGCCGGCGAAGAGACCGTCGCCGGAATGGCTGATCATCGACGTCTTGCCGTGCATGACCTGGCCGGCCCGGACCACCCGGCCGCCGTAGAGCTGGCCGATGCACTGGTGCCCGAGGCACACGCCGAGCACCGGTACGCCCCGGCGGCCGAACTCGTCGATGGCGGCGTTGGACACGCCGGCGTCCTCCGGGCGGCCGGGGCCGGGCGACACCAGGACCGCGGCGGGGTCGAGGTCGACCAGCGCGTCGAGCATCGCCTCGTCGTGGCGGTAGACGAGCGGGTCGGCCCCCAGCTCCCCCAGGTACTGGACGAGGTTGTAGACGAACGAGTCGTAGTTGTCGATGACGAGGACGAGGCCCATCGCCCCAGACCGTACCGCCCGCCCGGGGCCGCCGGGCCCGCCCGCCCCGTCAGCCTGTCCGGGCGAAACGGACCTTGGACGTGCCGGTGTAGGCCGGCACGGTTACCCGGTCCTTGTCCTCCACCTTGAAGCCGAGTTTGAACCGGTCGGCGTCCTCGGCGAAGCGCTCCACCAGCGGGTCGTTCATGAAGGCGCCGTGCAGGGCGGCGCCGAGGGCGGTGAAGCGGAACGGCGGCGAGTGCACCGTCCCGTTGATCAGCAGCGTGTTCCCGACGCAGAGGATGGCGCTGGTCGGCACGACCCGCTGACCGTTGACCGCCAACGCCTCGGCCCCCGCTCCCCACAGGCCGTTGGCGATCGCCTGCACGTCCTGGGAGTGGATGACGAGGTCGTTGAGGTTGCCCGACGGCGACACCCGGTCCGACGAGTCGTCGAGCGTGACGACCAGGCCGGGACCCTCGGCCGCCACGAGGCCCATCTTCTCCCGGATGGACGCCAGACCGCCGGTCGGGTCGGTCGGCCCCTTCCCGCGGGCCTTCTGAAAGCCGGCCACCTGGCGGCGGAGGCCGTCGGCGGCCAGGCGCAACTCGGACGAGCGGCCCTCCTCGACCCGGATGAGCGCCGCCAGCCGCTCCCGCTCCGGGGCCCGGACGGTGACCAGCCCGGGCAGGGGGTTGAGGTGGGCCGTCATGACCAGGAAGCCGACCACGGCAGCCACTGCCAGGGGCCAGAGGTGATCCCGCACTATTCTCGACCCATGCCTCGGTCGAAGAGCAAGCGGTCGCGATACACACCGCCGCCGCCGAAGAAGGCCCCGCCGAGCCCCCCGTGGGTCCCCGCCCTGATGTTCACCGGCTTCGGTCTCGGCGTCCTGATCATCATCCTCAACTACCTCGGTGTGCTCCCCGGAGGGGCCGGCAACGGGTACCTCTTCCTGGGCCTGGGCTTCATCACCGGCGGCTTCCTGCTGGCCACCCAATATCGCTGACCGGGCGCCCCCGCGCTCAATACTGGCCACCCTCCACGACCAGGACCATGTCCTCCCGGCAGTGGCGGGGAGCGTGGGGGATGTCGTCCTCGGGGGCGGCGGTCATCGTGACCTCGGTGCCGCAGACCGTGCACCGGTAGCGGTAGTCGACCCTGCGCAGCCGGCCGATCTCCGGCTCCGCCGGCGGCCCGTGGGTGAAGGACCGCACGATGAACGTGCCGGACAGGTAGATGCAGAAGAAGGCCACGACCGCCACGGCGACCTTGAACACTGTGAACGCCATCGTGGCGCCAGTCTAGGAACCGGTGTCTTCCCGAATGCCTCAAGTGCCCGGCCCGTCCGGCCGAAGACCAATGGCGACAGGCGACGGTTGGAGATGGGGTGGCGACGCCCGCGACACGACATTCCCTCGGGGACCATTTTCAGGGGATTCTCACCGCGGCCCAGGACGGCGGGGAGTGGGCCGTCGCGACCCTCTACCGGTCGCTCCAGCCCGCTGTCGTCGGCTATCTCCGGGGACGCTCCGGCGATGACGCCGAGGACCTCGCCTCCGAGACGTGGCTGGCCGTGGCCCGGGCCCTGCCCACCTTCTCCGGGGACGAGGCCGCCTTCCGGTCGTGGGTGTTCACGATCGCCCACCGCCGGCTCGTCGACCACCACCGGGCCGTGGCCCGGCGGCCCCGCACCCGGAGCCTGACCGCGGTCGAGGGTGAGCCCACCGGCGCAGGAGACGCCCTCCCGAGCCGGGACGACCCGGCGGCGGAGGTGGTGGCGGCGGTGGCCGGGGACGCGGCGGTGCGCCGCATCGTCGCCCTCCTCCCCGGGGACCAGGCTGACATCGTGCTCCTGCGGGTGGTGGGCGGCCTCCCGGTGGACGAGGTCGCCCGCATCACCGGCCACCGGCCGGGCACCGTGCGGGTGCTCCAGCACCGGGCGCTGCGGCGGCTGGCCGACCGCTTGGGGAAAGCTCCCGAGGGGCTGTAACGCCGATGGACGAGCGAGCGATAGCCCGAGGGATGCGCCCGAACCGCCACCACCCCCTCGACGAGGACAGCGCCTCGCGGATGCTCCAGGGAAACGTCCACCCGGACGACGCCCCTCCGGGATACGCGTCGACGGCAGGCCTCCTCGCCACCGCGGCCCGACTGCGGGCGGTCGACGAGGACGCCGCCGCCACCACGGTCTCCGCCATGGTCGAAGTGATTCGGGGCACCACCCCCGCCTCCGGACCACTCCGGAGGAGATCGATGACGGGCCGGCTCCTCGCCGGGAAGGCCATCGCGGCC
>JAUZEY010000097.1 GCA_030838785.1 Actinomycetota bacterium
GAAGGAGATCTCTGTCCTTCGAGTTCACCGCCGATTCGCGGCTTTGGCGCGTCCGTCCTCCACATTCCGGCATGGCCTCAGCATGGCCGCGAGAGGAGGCTAACGTCATGCTTCGGGCGGCCTATCTCGAAAGGTAAGGAATGCTTTACACGTCAGTGACGGCGTGCGTCGGGCGGACACCGCTGGTCGAGCTCGGCCGGCAGTTCCCGCCGCCCGGCCCGACGGTGATCGCCAAGCTCGAGCTCATGAACCCGAGCGGCAGCATGAAGGACCGCTCGGCGGCGTACATCGTCGAGCGGGGCCTGGCCGACGGCACGATCACCGCCGGCACCCACCTGATCGAGAGCTCGTCGGGCAACTTCGGCATCGCCCTCGCCACCGCCGCCCGGGTCCACGACCTCGACTTCACCTGCGTCGTCGACCCCAAGACCACACCGGCCAACCTCCGGATCCTCCAGAGCCTCGGCGCCGCGGTCGAGCTGGTCACCGAACCCGACGAGCACGGCTGCTTTCTCGACTGCCGCCTCCGGCGGGTGGCCGCCCTGGGCCGGGAGCTGCCGGGGGCGCTGTGGATCAACCAGTACGCCAACGAGCGCAACTGGCAGGCCCACTACCACGGCACGGCGGGCGAGATCCTGGCCGACCTCGACCGGCCTCTCGACTGCCTCGTGGTCCCGGTCAGCACCACCGGCACGATCCTCGGCCTGGCCCGCCGCCTGCGGATCTCCTTCCCCGCCCTGTATGTGGTGGCCGTCGACGCCGCCGGTTCGGTGATCTTCGGGGGCCCGCCCGGGCCCCGCCACGTGCCCGGGCTCGGCGCCGGCCGGCGGCCGGAGCTGCTGGCCCAGGGGGAAATGGGACAGGGGGAAATGGGACAGGGGGAGATCGACGAGGTCGTCTCCGTGTCGGACCGGGAAGCGGTGGCCGGCTGCCGGTCGCTGGCCGCCACCGAGGGCATCCTGGCCGGCGGGTCGTCGGGAGCCGTGGTGGCCGCCATCGCCCGTCTCCGCCCCGGCCTCCCCGCCGGCTGGCAGGTCCTCACCGTGCTGCCCGACCGCGGCGACCGCTACCTCGACCAGGTCTACGACGACGAGTGGGTCGCCCGCCTCCCGGACGTCGAATCGGCGGAGGTCGAACCGGCGGCGGTGGCCCTGTGAACGACCGGCCGGGGAACGACCGGCCGGGGAACGACCGGCTGGGGAACGCCCTGCAGGGCGAGTTGCTGTACCTCAGCCGGGCCGACGTGGCCGGGGCCGCCGGCGCCGGATCCGACGTCTTCGTCGCCGCCGTCGCCGACGCCTTCGCCCTCCACGCCCGCGGCCAGACCGTCCAGCCCCTCAAGCCCTACCTGCGCTGGCGGCCCGACGGCCACGTCGCCGACCGGATCATCGCCATGCCGGCCTACGTCGGCGGGGAGCGGCCCGTCGCCGGGCTGAAGTGGATCGGGTCCAAGCACGACAACCCGGAACGGGCCGGCACCGAACGGGCCAGCGCCCTCATCGTCCTCAACGACCCCGACACCCACGAGCCGGTGGCGGTCATGGAGGGCGCCCTCGTCAGCGCGGCGCGCACCGCGGCCGTGACCGCCGTCGCCGCCCGCCATCTGGCCCAGCCGGGGTTCCGGGCGCTGACGTGCGTGGGCTGCGGCCCGATCGGGCGCCACCAGGTTTTCACGCTGCTGGAGCAGTTCCCCTCGGTGGACACCGTGTGGCTCTACGACGTGAAGGAGCCGGCCGCCGTGGGGCTGGCCGAGGCGCTGGCCGCCGGCCAGCCCAAGGTCGAGGTCCGCATCGCCGCCGACGCCGAAACCGCCGTGCGGGCCGGCGACGTCGTCGTCACCGCCACCGTCGCCGACCGGCCGTGGCTGCCGGCGGCCTGGCTGCGGCCGGGCGCCTTCCTCAGCAACGTCTCGATCATGGACGCGGGCAAGGACGTCTTCCTCTCCGCCGACAAGGTCGTGGTCGACGACTGGGACCAGTGCAACCGCGAAGGCAAGGTCATCCACCAGCTCACGACCGAGGGCAGCTTCTCCCGGGAGCGGCTCCACGCCGAGCTCGGCCAGGTCGTGATCGGCGACCGTCCGGGCCGTGAGAGCGCCGCCGAAGTGATCCTCCTCAACTCGATGGGGATGGCCGTGATCGACGTCGCCTGCGCCAAAGCCGTCTATGACCGCGCCCGACAGGCAAAGATCGGGACATGGCTTCCACGATGAGGACCCTCTCGCTCCGGCCCGACGACGGCCGGCGCGAGACCGAGGCCGACGTCCTGGCGGCGTTGGTGGACGGGCTGATCGCCGAAGACCTGTTCGGATTCCGGTCCCGGGCCCGGATCGGGTCGGTGGCCGGCGCCCTCTACCTGCCGCTCACCGGCGACGAACGCCATGTCCAGGTGGGGCTCGGCTCTGGTGCCGTGGTGTTCCGGGCTCGTCCCGTCGCCGCGCTGGGGCCCTACCGCCTAAGCCGCCCGCCCGTCCTCCTCCTCGGACCGGAGGGGATCGGCCCCGTGCCGCTCAGCCCCCGGGACCTCCTCGACCTCGTCGCCACCCGGCTGGCCGAGCGCCGGCCCCCCAACCTCGACGAGGTCCTCGACGGGTTGGAGCTGGCCGTGACCCATGGCGCCACTCTTCATGGAGCGGCAGCGACATGGAGCCGTGTCCGAACGGCTCCGACGCCGACGCTGCTCGACTGGGAGGCGCTGACGGCGCTCGGCGACCGGCCGTTCCATCCCACCGGCCGGGCCCGGGTCGGCTGGGACCAGGCCCGCCACCGCCGCTACTCCCCGGGCGCCGACCGTCCCGTCGCCCTCGACTGGGTCGCCGTCCGCCGTGACCATCTGGCCTCGGGCAGCTTCGATCGTCTGGCTGGCGCACTGGCCCTGGCCCGGGGCGGTCGCCGGTCGCCGGACCGGTTCCGGCCCGAGGTGGCCGCCGGGCCCTCCGACCGGCCGCCCACCCCGGCCGAGGCGCTCCTGGCCGCCGACGACCGGGCGATGCTGGCCGCGGCCACGGCCGGCGCCGGCGTCGACGGGCCCGATCATGTCGTGCTGCCGGTGCATCCGTGGCAGCACGCCCATGTGCTGCCCGAACTGTTCGCGGGGGAGTGGCGCAGCGGCGTCTGCGTGCCGGTGGCGACGGGGATCGGCGCCTTCCGGCCCACGGCGTCGACACGGACGCTGGTGCCGGCCGGCGCCGGACCGGTCCACGTGAAGTTGCCGGTGGGGATCTCGACGCTGGGGGCGCTGCGGCTGCTGCCGCCCCGCTACCTCGCCAACGCGGCGGCGGCCCAGACCCTGCTGGAGACCGCGGCCGAGCGCCATCCGGCGCTGCAGGGCCGGCTCCACGCCTGCGACGAGCGGGCCTGGTGGGTCTTCGCCGATCCGGGGCAGGGCTCCGACTACGGCGATCGGCCCGGCCATCTCGGCTGCCTGCTGCGGGTCTGGCCCGACGGGCTCGGCTCGGGCCCCGGCCGGAGCCTCGTGCCGCTCGGCGCCCTCGGCGTCGTCACCGCCGCCGACCCGATGGCCCCGACCGGCGCCCCCGCCGGGCTGGCCCGGCCTTCGGCTCCGGGCCTGGCCCGTCTCGTCGCCGACCGCGGTGACGACCCCGCCTCGCCGGAGGCGGCCCTGGCGGTGTTCGACGACGTGGCCCGGGTCGTCAGCGAAGTGGCGCTGGCCTGCTTCGGCCTCGGGTTCGCCCCCGAGCTCCACGGCCAGAACGCCGTCCTGGCCTGCGAGGGCGGGCGGGTGGCGGGCATCGTGCTGCGCGACCACGACACCGTCCGGCTCCACCGGCCGTGGCTGGCCGCCGCCGATCTGCCCGACCCCGGCTACGACGTCAAGCCCGGCACGCCCAACAGCTTGTTGGCCGCCAGCCCCGAGGAGCTGCTCGGCTGGTTCCAGACCCTGGCCCTCCAGCTGTCGCTGCGGGCCATCGGCCGGGCGCTGGTCAGCGTCTACGGCGTCGACGAGGAGACGGTGTGGCGGCGGCTGGCCCAGGTGGTGCGGGCCGCCCGGGCCGGTGTCGACCTCCCGCCGGCGGCGGCCGAGGTGACCGACCGGCAGCTGTTCCGGGCCACCGGATGGCCGACCAAGCTCGTCCTCGGCCCGCTGCTGGCCCGGGTCGGCACCGGTGGGGGCAGCATGCCGAGCGCCGCCGGCCGGGCCGGCAACCCGTTCCTGGCCGGCGACGACCGGGCCGCCGAGCTGGCCGGCCACGCCGCCGCCGAGCGGCTGGTCAACTGCTTCCTGCGGGAATCGGACGTCGACCCGGTCCTCGTCGGATCGACCATGACGATCCCCTTCGCTCGCACCGGCCGGGCCGTGATCGGCTCCGTGGCCTACCACTCCGCCGTCGGCCACCACCGCTTCCGGCCCGGCTTCAGCCTCCGGACGGGCGAAGGTCTCGGCCCGTCCGACCTGGCCCGGCTCGTGGCCGCCGAGCTCGCCGCCGACGACGAGGCCGGGCCCTCCGGGAGCCGCCACCGCTTCGTGGCCGCGGTCGACGACAGCATCGTCAAGACCCGGTCGTTCCTGGAACGGCTGCCGGTGACCGGGACCGTCGATCCCTGGCAGGCGCCCCATCCGTTCCTCGCCGCCGAGCACAGCCTGCGGCTCGGCCACCCGCTCCACCCGGCGGCCAAGGCGTCGGACGGGTTCAGCGCCGCCGACCTCGAGTCGTACGCCCCCGAGCTGGGGGCATCGTTCCCGTTGCGCTGGCTGGCCGTCGACCCCGAGCTGGTGGCCGAGGACCGGCTGGCCACGGTGCGGTCGCTCGACCCGCCGCCGGCGCTCTGCGATGCCGCCGCCGGGGAGCTGGGCGGCGCCCGGGCGACGTGGCCGCTGCTGCCGTGCCATCCGTGGCAGGCCGCCCACCTCGCCCGCCTCCCGGCCGTGGCCGAACTGCTGGCGGCGGGGCGGGTCGTGGCCCTCGGGCCGCTGGGGCCCGCCGTGGCGCCGACCGCCTCCGTCCGCACGGTGTGGGACCCGGCGTCGGGCCGGCAGCTGAAGCTGCCGCTGGCGGTGCGGATCACCAACTTCGTGCGAGAGAACAGCCCGGAGCAGCTGCGCCGGAGCCTCGACGCCAGCCGGGTACTGGCCGCGCTCGGCGATCTCGCCGTCGCCGTCGACGGTCCGGAGGGCAGCTTCGGCGTCCTCCTCGAGCTGGGCTACCGGCGGATCATGGGCTCCGACGCGCTCGGCGCCGCCACCGGTGTCCTGTACCGGGAAGGGCCCCCGATGGCCGGTGCGGCGTCGCCGATGGTGGTGGCGGCGCTGCTCGAACCCGACCCGATCGACGGCGTCCCGCCGATCATCCGGGCCGTGCAGCAGACCGGCTTGCCGGCCGGCGACGGGCGGGCCTGGCTCGAGCGGTACCTCCAACTCTCGCTCCGGCCGCTCGTCCGGCTGCTGGTCCGGCACGGCGTCGGGCTCGAGGCCCACGCCCAGAACTCGCTCGTCGCCCTCGACGACGGGTGGCCGGCCCGCTTCGTCGTACGCGACCTGGAGGGCGCCAGCCTCAACCGCGACCATCCCCGGGCCGGCGACGGGTTCGGCGCCGACGTGGCCGCCGACAGCCCGGCGGTGTACGGCGAAACCGAGGTCTGGCAACGGTTCGCCTACTACTTCCTGGTCAACCACCTGGGTCAGCTCGTCGCCACGCTGGCCGAGCACCTCGGCCCGTCCGAAGCCGAGCTGTGGCGCGTGGCCGGCGGCCTGCTGGGCGACGAGGCCGTCCGCCACGGCGCCGATCCGGCCGCCGCCCCCCTCCGGCTCCTGCTCGACGGCCCGGACCTGCCGGCCAAGGCCAACCTCACCAGCGTGCTCCGGGGTCACAGCGAACACCCCAGCTGGGTCGCCATCCCCAACCCGCTGCGGGCCCGGCCCGGAGCGTGATCGAAGAGACGGTCGAGGCGCAGCGGCGCGTCCTGCGCCGGCTGATCGAGTCGCTCGTCTACGAAGGAGCGCTCCGCCCCGAGGCCGAACCCGGGCGTGGTGTCCCGGGGGAGGCGCGCCTCGCCGGGCGAGACAGCGAATCAGGGCGTGGGTCCCGGGACCGCGTGCGGCTCGTCGGGCGCGACGGTGACGGCGACCCGGTCGTCTATTCCTGGGCCGCCCGTCGGCGGCACAGCTTCGACCGGGTGCGGCTCGGCCCCGGAACCGTCCGGCGGGCCCCGCTCGGCCAGCCGCCGGCCGAGGCGCTCTCGCCCCGGCTGTTCCTCGACGAGATCGCAACGCTGCTCGCCGCCTCGCCCGAACGGCGCAACGCCTTCGCCGCCGAACTGGAACGCACCGTCGCCAACGACGCCCAGGCCCGGCGGCATTGGCGGGCGGCGGGCCGGCGCGCCTCCGGCTCGACGTTCGACGATCTCGAAGCGCTGGTCGTCGACGGGCATCCGTACCACCCGTCGTACAAGTCCCGGCTGGGGTTCGACGATGGCGACAACGCCGCCTTCGGCCCCGAGTTCGGCCGGCCGATCCGCCCGATGTGGGTCGGGGTGCGCCGCGACCAGGTCGAGTGGGCCGCCGTTTCCGGCCTGCGGCCCGACGTCGTCGACGACCGTGTGGTGCTGCCCGTCCACCCCTGGCAGTGGCGCAGACACGGCACGACGACCTGGGCCGAGATGGAGGCGTCCGGTGCGCTCGTCGCCTTCGGGACGGGCGAGGACGACTACCGGGCGCAGCAGTCGATCCGTTCCCTGGCCAACATCTCCCGCCCCGAGGAGGCGACGCTGAAGCTGGCGCTGTCGATCGTGAACACCTCGACGGCCCGGACTCTGGCGCCCCACGCCGTGGCCAACGCCCCGCTGATCACCGCCTGGTTGCAGGGAATCGCGGCCCGCGATCCGTACCTCGGCCGGCACCTGCGGCCGGTGCTGCTGGGCGAGCGGCTCGGTGTCGCCCACTCGCCGGATCTCGCTGCCATCTGGCGGGAGAGCCTGCACTCGTATCTGGCCCCGGGGGAGGAGGCGGCGCCGTTCACCGCCCTCACCCACGTCGACGCCACCGGCGAGCCGTTCGTCGCCGGGTGGGTCAAGGAGCAGGGCGTCGAAGCGTGGACCCGGCGCCTCCTCACGGTGACGGTGGCGCCCGTCCTGCACTTCCTCGTCGCCCACGGCATCGCCCTCGAGGCCCACGCCCAGAACCTGCTCCTGATCCACGCCGGCGGCCGGCCCCGGCGGCTGGCGCTGCGCGACTTCCACGACGGCGTCCGGTTCTGCGCCACCGGGCTGGCCGAGCCGGCCGCCCGTCCGGCACTGCATCCGACGCCGCCGGAGCAGCTCCGGGTCAACCGCAACTCCTACCTGGAGGCCGAGAGCGACGAGGAGGTCCGCGACTTCGTCCACGACTGCCTGTTCTTCGTGAACCTGGGCGAGCTGGCCATGTTCCTGGAGGATCGGTTCGAGCTGGCCGAGGAACGCTTCTGGGCCCTCGCCCGCCGGATGGTCGAGGACCACCGCCGCCGCTTCCCCGACCTGGCCGGGCGGGCGGCCCGCTTCGACGTCCTGGCGCCGGAGGTGGCGGTCGAGCAGCTGACGACCCGGCGGCTCCTGCCGGACACCGAGGTCCGCCTCCACCGGGTGCGCAACCCGCTGGCCGGTGTCGATGCGAATTGACCCCGACGTCGTCGCCGCCCTCCGGGCCGGGAGCGACGGGCCGGTCTGTGCCTACGTCTACGACCTCGCCGGGCTCCGGGACCACGCCGCCGCCGCCG
>JAUZEY010000112.1 GCA_030838785.1 Actinomycetota bacterium
GGCTGCGCTATCGGTCCGACCTGGTCGGAGGGATCGCGCCGCCGAAGCCGCCCTCCCGTCCGACCTGCCCGGCTAAACCGGGAATCGGCGCCAGGGGCGGGTTCGGACCGAGGCCCGTTCAGGGGCGGTGGTGGACGATGCGGCCTTCGACGACGGTGAGCACGACCTCGCCGGCCCCGTCGTCGCCGAGCAGGACCAGGTCGGCGTCGGCACCGGCGGCGAGGCGGCCCTTGGTGGTCAGGCCGAGGGCGTCGGCCGCGTTGCCGGCCGCCGCCCGGGCGAGGTCCGACCAGCCCCAGCCGGTGGCGGCGGCGAAGCGGCGCACCGCCCCGTCGAGGGTGAGGACGCTGCCGGCCAGCCGGCCGTCGGGCAGCCGGACCGCGCCGCAGCAGTGCTGCGCCGCCCGTCCGCCGAGGTCGACTTCGCCGTCGGGCAGGCCGGCGGCCCGGACGGCGTCGCTGATCAGGACGACCCCGCCCGGCCCCTTGGCCCGGGCCAGCACCGCCATCGCCCCCGGATGCACGTGACGCCCGTCGGCGATCAGCTCGCAGCGCAGCTCGGGCAGCGCCAGGGCGGCCCCCACGGTCGCCGGCTCCCGGTGCCCGAGCCCCGCCATGGCGTTGAACGTGTGGGTGACGTGCCGGACGCCGGCCCCCACGGCGGCGACCATCTCGTCCCAGCCGGCCTCGGTGTGTCCGGCGCTGACGGTCACTCCCCGGGCCCGGCACTCCGCGATCACGTCCCCCGCCCCCGGCATCTCCGGCGCCAGCGCCACGAGCCGGACCATTCCGCCGCCCAGCAACCGCCGGGCCTCGGCGACGTCGGGGAGGCGGATCCCGGAGGCGTCCTGGGCGCCGGCCCGGGCGGGATTGATCCAGGGGCCCTCGAGGTGGGCACCGAGAATGGTGGCGCCGCCGTCGACCGGGCCGACCACCTCGGCGATGGCGCCCACGGCGGCGTCGAGCGCCGCCGGCGGCGCCGACCACGTCGTCGGCACGAGGGCGGTCACGCCGTGGGTGGCATGGAAGCGGGCCATCCGGCGCAGCCCGTCCGGATCGGCGTCCATGGCGTCGGCGCCGTCACCGCCGTGGACGTGGACGTCGACGAACCCGGGCAGGAGCACGCAGCCCCGGCCGTCGACCACCGATCCCAGCGCCCGCACCTCGGTCCGCACGCCGCCCGGAGCCTCCCCCGGCCCCAGCGCCTGGATCCGGCCGCCGGCGGCCACGAGCCAGCCCGGCGACCAGACCCCGTCGACCGCGGCCACCGCGGCACCGAAGATCAGGAGGGGCGGCGGGGCTTCCCCACCGGCGACGGGCATCGGGCCCTACTGATAGCGCGCCCGGCCCGCCCCCGTCGACGCCGGCCGCGGGGGATTCGACCGTCTGGTGCCCGATCGAGCTGGGTAGGGTCAGAGGGAATCCGCCGAGAGAGGGGAGCCACGGCTCATGGCCGACCACGACCCCGTTCCGGAGGCCGACGCCCTCGAACAGGCGCTGCCCCCGTTCGATGCCGATCCCGAGCTCCTCGACGTCGAGGACGAGCCGGAGATCGGCTTCGAGGTCCCCGAAGCCGACGCCGTCGAGCAGAGCCGGCCCCGGGCCGTCCCGGCGGCCGTGGCCGCCCGCCCGATCCCCCCCGACGCTCCCGAGAACGACGTTCTCGACCAGCGGCTCCCGGTCGGCGACGAAGAGGACGACGACGAGTTCCGGTGACGTGACGACCGCCTGACCGGGCGGGTGCCCCGCCCGGCCCACCGAGCCAAGGAGCCCCATGGCGGCCGGATTCCTGCTCCCCGAACAACCTGTCACCACCCTCGCGGGCTGGTTGGCGCTGGGCGGCGGCGACGGCTTGCGGGCCGCTCGACAGCTCGACCCCCAGGGCACGATCGACGAGCTGCGGGCCTCGGGGCTACGGGGTCGGGGCGGCGGCGGCTTCCCCACCGGGGCCAAGTGGGCCGGCGTCGCCAACGGCCGGGGAACCCACCGCTACGTGGTGGCCAACGCCGCCGAGGGCGAGCCCGGCACGTTCAAGGACCGCCGGCTCCTGCGCGACAACCCCTACCAGCTCGTCGAGGGCGTGGCCATCGCCGCCTTCGCCATCGGCGCGACGGAGGCCTTCATCGGCCTCAAGGCCAGCTTCACGACCGAGATCGACCGGCTCACCGCGGCGCTGGCCGAGATGACCGCCGCCGGTCTCGCCGGCGACGTACCGATCCAGATCGTCCCCGGCCCGGAGGACTACCTCCTCGGCGAGGAGAAGGCGCTCCTGGAGGTGATAGAAGGGAAGGACCCGCTCCCCCGCCTGCTGCCCCCCTACCTCCACGGCCTGTTCTCCACCGCCCCCCAGATGGGGTGGATCCCGACGCCGATCGAACCTGGCCACTGGGGCCCCCACGAGAGCAACCCGACGCTGGTCAACAACGCCGAGACCCTGTCCAACGTCCCCTGGATCCTGGCCCGGGGCCCGCAGTGGTTCCGGACGATGGGCACCCCGTCGTCGCCGGGCACCATCGTGGCCACCGTCGTCGGCGACGTCGCCCGTCCCGTCGTCACCGAGGTCGAGATGGGCACGCGCCTCTCCGCCCTCCTCACCGGCCCCGCCGGCGGTCCTCTCCCCGACCGCACCTGGAAGGCGGTCTTCTCCGGGGTGGCCAACCCGGTCGTCGACCAGTCCCGCTTCGACCTGCCCATGACCTACGAGGACTTCGCCGCCCACGGCACCGGCCTCGGCGCGGCCGGGTTCGTCGTCTACGACGACACCGCCTGCATGGTCAACGTCGCCCGGGTCTTCTCCCAGTTCCTGGCCGTCGAGTCGTGCGGCCAGTGCCCGCCCTGCAAGCTGGGCTCGGCCGAGATCACCGAGCGGCTGGAGCGCATCGAGGGCGGCACCGGCGCCGACGACGACATCACCCACATCGGCTCCTGGCTCGGTCAGGTCACCGACGGCGCCCGCTGCTACCTCGCCACCGAGGAGCGGGAGGTGGTCAGCTCGATCCTGCGCTCCTTCCCCGAGGAGTTCGCCGAGCACCTCGAGACCGGCCGCTGTCCCCGGCCCCGGGCGCTCGTCGTGCCGAAGATCGTCGCTCTGGAGGACGGGCGGGTCGTCTACGACGAGTCCCAGGCCCGCAAGCGCCCTGACTGAACGCCCTGGGGCGTCAGCCCCGGTTCGGCTACCGGAACGCGGGACGGCCGCCGATCGCCTCCGGTTGCTTCTCGCACGTCGGCCCGTACTCCGGGCTGTACTTCGAGTTCACCCGGAACGTGTCGACGTAGCGCTGCAGGCGGGGGTCGTGGGGCGAGTCGACCCGCAGCTGGTGGGCCCAGGAGCTGATCACGATCGGCGCCGGGAGCCCGGGGAACGGGCTCATGTCGATGTACCGCTCCCCGGTCTCGACCTTCACTCCCTGCACCGTCACCACCACCAGCGGCTGGCGGCGGACGAACCGTTCGAGCTCGGCGACGTCCTTCGGGGCCAGGCCCGGCCGCCACGTGATCCACACCGCCCCGTGCTCCAGGTTGTGGCCGGCCCGCTCGCTCGGCACCGGCTCGTCGTAGATGCCGCAGTTCATCCACCTGCTGTTGTGGTCGCCGCCGGCGGGCGGCGTCACGGCGTAGCGGATCGGCCCGTCGGCGTGGTTGTGGGGGAGGGCGCCCGGCACCGCCGGCCCGCTGTTGGCGGGCCACCCCCGGGTCTCCCAGGCCACGACTCCGGGGATCCCGGAGTCGTCGGGCACGACCGTCGGCGCCGGCTCGACGGTGACCGGCTGCGACGCCACCGGCGCCGGCGCCACAGACCGGGGGGCGGCGTGGAGATGCCCCCCGGGGCCGGACGCGACCGACACCACGGTGATCGCCACCCCGAAACCGAACGCCGCCGCCGCTGGCCGCAGGACCGCACCGAAACCCTGCGTCACCGGCCCTCCCCGACCGGCCCCGCCACTCGGCCCGCGAGCACCCCGCCCGGCCCGGGCCGCCGGCCCGCGACCGCTCCCGCCTGCGCCGCCTGCCGGCCCGACCGGCCCCTCACCGGTCGGCCACCAGGCGGCGGACCTCCGCCAGCCGGGCGAAGGAGGACAGCACCTCCTGCTGGTCATCGGCCAGGTGGCGGACCAGCACGTGGTCGTAGCCCATGGCGGCGTAGCCGGCGAAGCGCTCCGCCACCTGCTCCGGGCTGCCGACCACCGTGGCGTGCGGGTCCATCCCCCGGTAGCCGCCGTCGAGGACGGGCGCCGCCACCCGCCGGGCGTCGGCCTCGTCACCGCCGACGTGGACGTCACGCCGGATCGCCACCGCCACCGGCGTCCGGCCGTGGGCCTCGCACGCCTTCCGGTAGGCGGCGGCCATCTCCGCCGCCTGCCCGTCGGTCGCCCCGGGGGCCACGATCCAGCCGTCCCCCAGCCGGGCGGCCCGGTCGATGGCCGCCGGGGCGTGGCCCCCGATCCACACCTCGAGCGGCTCGGGGGTCGTCGGCGCCACCCGCACGCCGTCGACCTCGTCGCCCGCCAGCAGTCGGCGGATCACGTCGAGATGGTGCTCGAACACCGCCCCCCGCCCCGAGGACGGCGCCCCCATGACCGCCATCTGGTCCCCGCCGCCGACCGCGCACTGGAGGACGAAGGGCCCCTCGGCCAGCGCGGCCAGGGTCCCGACCTGCTCCGCCACCAGCACCGGGTTCCAGGCCGGCAGCAGGTAGAGGGCGCCGGCCGGCCGGCCGCCCCACTCGACCAGCAGCCGGCCCAGGATGGCCGAGTTCTGGTAGTAGGGCACCGGCCCGGTGGCGTGGTGATCGCCGACGAAGAGCGAGTCGAGCCCGGCGGCGGCGGCCGCCGCCGCCCGCTCCACCATCCACCGGGCGCCCTCCCGGGGGTCGGTGACCGGATAGGAGCTGCGCAGCGACGTCCCGATCTTCATGGCGCCAGCCTGCCACTCCCTCCCGCGCCGGCTTCGCATCCACGAGCCGACCGCACGCAGCCGATAGCCTCGAAATCACAGGGTTGGAATTCGACGGGCTGGAATTCAAAGGGAGGGCGTTCGTGGGCGAGCAGACCCCCGAGGTGCGTTTCGAGCCGTGCACCGCCTGGGAGGCCGGACCCGATCCGGCCGCCGGCGCCTGCCTGGCCTGCGGGTGGCTGGAGGAGGACCACTGGCTGGCCGAGCTGGAGCGCCGGGCGACCGCCGAACCCGTCACCGCCGGCACCGCCTGACCCGCCCGCCGCACCTTTCGGCGTTCTTTTCGGACGGACGGGTGTCCGAAAAGAACGCCGGATGCCGGCTGAAGCGCGGCGGCTCCTAACCTCTCGGGCATGCCCGAGTTGCCGGAGATCACCGCGCTTGCGGAGCGGCTCGGCGAACGGGTCACGGGCCACGCCTTCGTGGGGGCGGTCCCGCTGTCGTTCTCGGGGCTGAAGACGGTCGTGCCGCCGCCCGAGAGCCTGATCGGCGAACCCGTGCGGGCCGTGGGGAGGCGGGGCAAGTTCGTCGTCTTCGAGTTCGGCGGGCCCCGGCTCCTCGTCCACCTCTCCCAGGGCGGGCGGGTCGACGTCGAGGACCCGCCCAAGACGACCAAACCGAAAGGCGCCGTCGTCCGCCTCCGGTTCGAGGCCGCCCCGGCCATCCTGATCAAGGAGTTCGGCACCGAGCGCAAGGCCGGGTGGTGGGTGCTGGCCGACGGCGACGACGGTCCCCTGGTCAAGCTCGGGCCCGACGTCGATTCCCCCGAAGGCCGGCAGCTGCTCCTCGAGAGCGACGACCGGCGTCGGGTCCACACCCTCCTGCGGGACCAGCGCACCATCGCCGGCGTCGGCCGGGGCTACAGCGACGACGCCCTCCACGAGGCCGGGATCTCCCCCTTCGCCACCCTCGCCGGGCTCGACCGTCCGACCCGGGAACGCCTCGTGGCGGCGCTCGGCAAGGTCATGGCCGACGGCCTCGAGGCCGAACGGCGGCGGACGGGCGGGCTCCCGCCCAAGGTCGGCGACCACTGGGTCGTCCACGGCCGCCACGGCCAGCCCTGCCCCCGCTGCGGCGCCGACCTGCGCCGGGTCTCCTACGAGTCGTACGAGGTGGCCTACTGCCCGCCGTGTCAGACGGGCGGCAAGATCCTGGCCGACCGCCGGCTGTCCCGCCTCGTGAGGTAGCCGCTCAGGCGAAGCCCTTCTCCGGGCCCTGGTTGCGGAAGGCGGTCACGAAGTTGCCGATCGGGCCGGAGGCGCCGTCGGGGCAGAGCAGGCGCCGCTGCCACGCCGTGGCCGCCAGCGCGCTGGGCAGCGACGGCCGGGGGGCGACCAGCACCCAGCTGCGACGGTTGGCCAGGTCACGTAAGGCCTCCAAAGTGGCCGCCGACACCGACCCGGGCCGGTACCAGACGACGACGAAGCCGTGCTCCAGCGAGTGGACGAGGTGCCCGTCTGTCGGGACGTCGGCAACGTCGTAGAAACCGGCCGGGGCCGGAACCGGGTCGTGGTCGCCGCCAGCCGGTGGGTCGACCGTGTAGTTCGCCTGCGGCACGTGCTTCCGCCCCGGATCGCTGAGGTCGTCGACGGTGCAGCCCCCCTGCTCCAGCGAGGACCGCAGCGCCCCCGACAGGGCCGGCGCCGGCGACGAGGCGGCCCGCTGCCGCAGGAGACTGATCCCCACCAGCCCCACCAGTAACGTCAGCACGACAGCCCCCAGCCGTACGTTGCGCCGCTCGTCGACGGCCCCGGTGCCGGGCTCGCTCCCGTCGGCGGTCACGGCGCCCAGACGTACCACAGCCGGGGACGCAACGGGCGGCGTCCCCGGCTGTGATGGTGTCGGCTCAAGCCCACCGGCGGGCGAGACGGCGGCGAGCCGACCACCTCTTTGAAGCCTGTCTTTCGATATTTCCCAACCGCGGGCCGGCCAAACTGGGATTGGCGGGAACCTCACGGTTTCCTGGGAATCGGCCATATCTCTCAAGGCCCGCGGCACGGGTGCCGAAAAGGGGATGTCCTTCCCCCTCACCAGGACCAGGAGGCCGTCCCATGGCCAAGATTCCGAGCCTCTTCCAGAAGGAAGGCGACCCGGCGCGCAAGCCGGGCGGCGACGGGGCCAACGGCAGTCCCACCGGGCCGAACCAGCC
>JAUZEY010000113.1 GCA_030838785.1 Actinomycetota bacterium
GGGAACGGCCGGCGGGCGGCGTGTTCCACCTTCGACCACAGGCGGTAGGCCACGCCGGGCTCCGTGCGCCCCGCCCGTCCCGCCCGCTGGTCGGCCGACGCCTTGGTGATGCCGACGGTCTCCAGCCGGGTGAGCCCGCTCCGCGGGTCGTAGCGGGGCGTGCGGTGCCATCCGCCGTCGACCACGACCCGTACCCCGGCCACGGTCAGGCTCGTCTCGGCGATGTCGGTCGCCAGCACGACCCGGCGCCGTCCCGGTGGCGACGGCGCCAGCGCCGCATCCTGGTCGGCGATGGGCAGCGCGCCGTACAGGGGCCGGATGTCGACCCCGTCGGGCAGGCCCGAGCCGCGCTCGCCCAGCGCGGTGGCGACCCGCCGGATGTCGCCCGCCCCGGGCAGGAACACGAGCACGTCGCCCGTCTCCTCCCGCAAGGCCCGCAGCACGGCTCGGGTCGCCGCCGCCGCCACCTGCGAGCCGGGCCGGGGCGGAGGCCCCGGCCGCCCCTTGTACCCGACCTTCCGCGCCGGTGGCGCGGAAGGCGTGTACCGGATCTCCACCGGCCACGCCCGCCCCTCGCTGGCGATCACCGGCGCCGACCCACCGGCCGGCCCAACCCCGGCCTCCGCTCCGTCATGTCGAGCACCGGCGGCCGCACCGTCGTCCCCCGGCCCGCCACCGGTCGCCCGACGATTACCCGGTGACCGGTCGGAAAGGGCGGCGGAGGCACCGGCAAGGAGGGTGGCGATGCGGGCGGTGTCGATGGTGGCGGACATCACCAGCAGGCGGAGGTCGGGGCGCAGCGCCGGGCGGGCGTCGAGGGTCAGGGCGAGGGCCAGGTCGGCGTGGAGGTTGCGCTCGTGGAACTCGTCGAAGATCACGAGGCCGACACCGGGGAGCGACGGGTCCTGCTGGAGGCGGCGGGTGAGGATGCCCTCGGTCACGACCTCGATGCGGGTGCCGGGTCCGACGCGGCGCTCGTCCCGGGTGCGGTAGCCGACGGTGGCGCCGACCTCCTCCCCGAGCAGCGCCGCCATCCGGCGGGCGGCGGCCCGGGTGGCGAGCCGGCGGGGTTCGAGCATGACGATCCGCCTGCCGGCCAGCCACGGCTCGTCGAGCAGCCGCAGCGGCACGACCGTCGTCTTGCCCGCCCCGGGCGGCGCCTGGAGCACCGCCTGCCCGTCCTCCGCCAGCGCCGCCCGCAACGGCGCCACGCACTCCTCGACCGGCAGGCCGGTGTCGCCGATCACCGGCGACGGGTGGTGTCGACCGCCCCCGGGAACGGCGTAGGGCCGGGCGTCACCCGTCCGGCTGCGGACGCCGGAAACGGGCCGCCAGCCAGGCCACCAGCCCGATAGGGAAGGCGCAGAGAATCAGAACGCCGAAGAGCCAGCCGGGCTGGCCCCGGGCGTCCATGTCGCGAGCGGCCCTTACGGCCAGCCAGCACACGAGCGGCACGCCGAACAGGAGGACGGCGAGGGCGACGGCGATCACGGGCGCCGCCCGCTCACGGCAGCGTTTTCGATGAACTCGGCCACGGCGGCGCCGATGGCGTCGCCCGAGTCCTCCTGCACGAAGTGCAACCCCGGGACGGTGACCTCGGTCTGGTTCGGCCAGCGGCGGCAGAACTCCCGTTGCGGCCCGACCAGGATCGAACCGGGGTCGGCGTTGACGAACAGCTTCGGCGGCGAGTCGTCGGTGCCGAGCCACTTGCCGTACGCCTCGACGTCGGCCACCACCTCGGGCGGTTCGCCGTCGACGGGGATCTGGCGGGGCCAGGTCAGTGTCGGTCGACGGTCCTCCCCGGGGCGCAGGAACGGCTTGCGGTAGACGTCCATCACCTCGTCGGACAGCGGCGACAGCACCGACATCGGCAGGATCTTCTCCACGAACGTGTTGCGCTCCAGGATCAGGTCCTCGCCTTTGGGGCTGCGGAAGCCCTGGAAGACCCCCCGGGCCGCCTCCGGCCAGTCGGCCCATGTCAGTGGCGCAACGATCGCCTCCATGTAGGCGATGCCGTCCACGGCGTGGGGATGGCGGCGGGCCCAGTCGAAGCCGAGCGCCGAACCCCAGTCATGCACCACCAGCACGATGCGACCGGCGGCCGTCAGGCCGAGCCCGAGGAGGAAGGCGTCGAGGAACCGGCGGTGCTCGGCGAAGGTGTACCGGCCGGGGCCGGAGTCGGGGAGCTTGTCGGAGTCGCCCATCCCGATGAGGTCGGGAGCGACGCAGCGGCCGAGCCCTTCCAGGTGGGGGATGACGGTACGCCACAGATAGCTCGACGTCGGGTTGCCGTGCAGGAGCAGGATCGTGCGCCCGCTGGGGTGACCGCCGGGGGCGGTGTCGACGTAGGCCATGTGGCGGTCGAACACGGAGGCGAAGTGCTTCTTCACGCGGCTCAGCTTCCTCCTTGCCGGCGCCTACAGCGCGAGCTCGGCCAACGTCCGCAGCAGGACGGGCGGGCCGTTCACCAGCAGTGTGGTGACGACCCCGCCCTTCCACGCCTCGAGATCGTCGCGGATCTTCTCCGGTGGCCCGACGAGGGCCATGGACTCGACCATCTCGGTGCTGACGGCGGCGATGGCGTCCTTCTTGTTCCCGGCCAGGTACAGCTCCTGGATCTTCGTCGCCTCGGCCTCGAACCCGGCCCGGGCGATGGCCTCGAAGTGGAAGTTGGCGCCGCGGGCACCCATGCCGCCGGCGTAGAGGGCGAGGTAGGGCCGGATCATGTCGGCCGCCGCCTCGACGTCGGGGTTGATGACCGCCGGCGTCAGGTGCACGACCTCGAACTTCTCGGCCGGCGACCGCTCCGGCGACCGCTTGGCGAAGCCCTCGGCCAGCCGCTCCCGGTACCAGGCGTCGTCCTTGGGGGTGTAGAGCATGGCCACCCAGCCGTCGGCGATCTCGGCCGCCAGGGCGATGTTCTTCGGCCCTTCGGCCCCGAGGTAGATCGGGACCTCGGTGCGGCGGGGGTGGATCGTCGACTTGAGCGGCTTCCCGAGCCCGGTGCCGCCGGCGTAGGGCAGGGTGTAGTGGTCGCCGGAGTACGCCACCGGTTCCCGGGCGATCGTCTTGCGCAGGATGTCGATGTACTCCCGGCTCCGGGCCAGGGGTTTCGGGTACGACTGCCCGTACCAGCCCTCCACCACCTGCGGGCCGGAGGCGCCGACGCCGAGCAGGAGGCGGCCCTCGGAGAGATGGTCGAGGGTCATGGCCGCCATGCCCAGCGCCGTGGGCGTGCGGGCCGGCATCTGGCAGATGCCCGTCCCCAGCTTGATGCGGCTCGTGTGGGAGCCGAACCAGGCCAGCGGCGTGAGGGCGTCGGAGCCGTAGGCCTCCGCCGTCCACAGCGAGTCGAAACCGAGGCGCTCCGCCTCGAGGACCGTGTCGAGCATGTCGGGGGGCGGGCCCGCCGACCAGTAACCCATGCCGAGTCCGAGCTTCATGGGGAGAACGGTACGGCCTTTTCGGGTTGGGACGCCCAACGATCGGCCCCCGACCGTGAAATCGGCCTGGCCGGGACGGCCGCCGACCGGTGGAGGTTGCCGGCGGCGTGCCCGGCCAGCGCGCCACGGACCCTTCAGCCGGGAAAGAGGCACGCCACCGGATGGCCGCCGCCCCGGTCGATGAGTTCGGGGCCGGGCTCGGCGGCGCAGACGTCGGCGGCCTTCCAGCAGCGGGTCCGGAACCGGCATCCTGACGGCGGATCGGCGGGGCTGGGGGGATCGCCGGTCAGGACGATCCGGCCTCGGCCGGCAGTCTCCGGGCCGACGTCCATCTCCGCGCCCCGCCCCCGGCGCCGGCCGGGCTCGGCCACCGGGGCGGCCGACAGCAGGGCCTGCGTGTACGGGTGCTGCGGCCGTTGGTAGACGTCGGCGGCGGGGCCGATCTCGACGATCCGGCCGAGGTACATGACCGCCACCCGGTGGGAGATATGGCGGACCACCGACAGGTCGTGGGCGATGAAGAGGTAGGCCAGCCCGAGCTCGGCCTGCAGGTCGGCCAGCAGGTTGACGACCTGGGCCTGGACGGAGACGTCGAGGGCCGAGACCGGTTCGTCGAGGACGAGGACGTCGGGCCGCAGGGCCAGCGCCCGGGCGATCCCGACCCGCTGCCGCTGCCCGCCGGAGAACTGGTGCGGGTAGCGGTTGGCGTGGGCCGGCTCCAGCCCGACCCGTTCGAAGAGCTCCTCCACGCCCCGCCGGGGGCCGCCGGCGGGAGCGGCGTCGGGATGGATGCGCCACGCCTCGGCCACGGTGTCGCCGACGGTCATCCTCGGGTTGAGCGAGGCGAACGGGTCCTGGAACACGATCTGGATCCGCCGCCGCAACGCCCGCAGGCGCCGCTTGTCGAGCCCGAAGATGTCCTCTCCGGCGAAGCGGGCCTCCCCGGCGGTCGCCCGCTCCAGCCGGAGGAGCAGCCGGGCCAGCGTCGACTTCCCGCACCCCGACTCCCCCACCAACCCGAGCGTCTCCCCCCGCTCGAGCTGGAACGAGACGCCGTCGACCGCCCGCACTGCCCCCGTAGCCTTGCGCAGCACCGATCCCCCGGTGAGTGGAAACTCCTTGGTGAGCCCGACGGCCTCGAGGACGGGCGGCGCCCCCCCGCCGCCGTCCGGGCCGCCCCCTGGAATTCCCGCTGGGACGGGCTCAGCCGTCGCCACGCCCAACCTCCTCCGAACGCCAACAGGCCGCCTGCCGGTCGTCGTCATCGGGTCCGGGGACGGATCGTGCCGGAAAAGCGGGACGATCCGTCCCCGGACCAGAAATACCTCCGGGCGCCGACCC
>JAUZEY010000114.1 GCA_030838785.1 Actinomycetota bacterium
CTGTCGCGACAACACGATCCGCATGCGCACCACCGATGGTGAGCGCCGGGTCGACGTCATCTACCGCCGGACGGACGACGACTTCATCGACCCGCTCCAGTTCCGGCCCGACTCGATGCTCGGCTGCGCCGGCATCGTCAACGCCGCCCGGGCCGGCAACGTCGCCGTCGCCAACGCCGTCGGGAACGGCGTGGCCGACGACAAGGCGATCTACCCCTACGTCCCGGAGATGATCCGGTACTACCTCGGTGAGCAGCCCATCCTCGACACCGTGCCGACGTTCCGGCTCGACCGGAAGGACGAGCGGGAGGAGGCCCTGGGCCGGATCGGCGAGCTGGTCTGGAAGCCGGTCGCCTCCTCGGGCGGCTACGGGCTCGTCATCGGGCCGCAGGCCGAGGAGTCGACCATCGACCGGCTGCGGGAGGCGGTCCTCAAGGATCCCCGGGCCTTCATCGCCCAGGAGGTCTGCCTGCTCTCGACCGCCCCCACCCACTGCGGCGACCGGCTCGAGCCCCGCCACGTCGACCTCCGGCCGTTCGCCGTCAACGACGGGGACCGGGTGTGGGTGGCGCCCGGCGGGCTCACGCGGGTCGCCCTGCCCCGGGGCAGCCTCGTCGTCAACTCCAGCCAGGGCGGCGGCTCCAAGGACACGTGGGCGCTGGCCGGCGACGACGACGTGCCCGACAGCCCCTCGACCCGCCAGCGGAGCTGGGGCGGCGTCCGCCTCCCGCCCTCGGCCGCCCCCGAGCGCGGCCCGTCCGGCCCCATCGCCGCCCAACAGCAACAGCAACAACAACAACAACAAGTTGGCGACTGGCAAGGCGACGTGATCACCGGACACGGCCGGCGAGGGGCGAAGCCCCGAGCTACGGAGGAGCCCGGCGGACGCCGGGCGGGGGCGGCGGAGCCGCCCAGGATCCAGCCATGCTGAGCCGGATCGCCGAGGCGCTGTTCTGGATCGGCCGGTACGTGGAGCGGGCCGACGACACGGCCCGGATTCTCGACGTGCACTACCACCTCCTCCTCGAAGATCCCTGGATCGATGAGGAGGAAGCGTGCCGGGCCCTGCTCGACGTGATGGGGGTCGGGGAGGGTGTCGTGGCCCCCACCGGCCGCACCGTGAACGAGATCCTGGCCTACGACGAGGCGAGCCCGTCCTCCATCGCCGGCGCCATGAAGAACGCCCGGGAGAACGCCCGGGGCGTCCGGGAGGCCATCAGCTCGGAGATGTGGGAGTGCCTCAACGCCTCCTGGCTGGCGCTGCGGGAGCGCCGGGTGCTGGCCGGGGCCAGCCCGTCGCTGTTCTTCCGGTTCGTGAAGGAGCGGGCCGCCCTCTTCGCCGGGCTGACCGACATGACGATGAGCCGCGACGAGTCGTTCCGGTTCCTGACCCTCGGACGGGCCCTGGAGCGGATCGACATGACGTGCCGGCTGCTGTCGGCCCGGTGGTCCGACGCCGCCGGGTCGGCGGGCTGGGTGACGACGCTGCGGTGCTGCTCGGCGCACGAGGCCTACCTCCGGACGTACCGGCGGGCGGTCGACGTGTCGCTGGCGGCCCAGTTCCTGCTCCTCGACCGCCACTTCCCCCGGTCGCTCTACTACACGCTCGAGCTGGCCGAGCGCCGCCTCGCCGAGCTCACGCCGACCGGCAGCCCGGCCGGGCCGCAGTACGACGCCCGCCGCCTCATGGGCCGGGCCCGCACCGACCTAGAGTTCCGGCCCGTCGACGAGCTGCTCGACGACCTGCCGCAGGTGCTGAGCGAGGTGCAGTCGGCCGGGTGGGCGACCAGCGCGGCGGTGGCGGCCCGGTTCTTCGGCCACACGTCTCCCCTGGTCTGGACGGCATGAGGATGGCGGCCGCATGAGCTGGATGCTGCGGATCGAGCACCAGACGCTCTACCGCTACGGCGACGAGGTCTCGGCCTCCTACAACGAGGCCCGCATGACCCCGCTCACCACCGACCGGCAGATGACGGTGGAGTCCCGGGTGGAGGTCCAACCCCGGGCCCGCAGCTACCGCTACCTCGACTACTGGGCCACCGTCGTCGACGTCTTCGACATCCACGTGCCCCACAGCACCTTGACCGTGACGGGCACGTCGGTGGTGGAGACGACCGAGGCGCCGTCGCAGCCTCCCGACCCGGGTTGGGACCTGCTGACCTCGGAGGCCGTCCTCGACGGCTGCGCCGAGTTCCTCGCCCCGACGGCCTACACGCCCGCCGCCCCGGAGCTCGTCGACCTGGCCGTCGACCTGCGGAACGGGTGGGGCCCGGGTGCCACCGTCGACGCCGTGTCCCGCTTCGTGCGCAGCCATCTCACCTACACGCCGGGCGCCACCGGGGTGTCGAGCTCGGCGGTGGAGGCACTCAACCAACAGGCCGGTGTCTGCCAGGACTACGCCCACCTCTCGATCGCCCTCCTCCGGGCGGCGGGGGTGCCGGCCCGCTACGCCTCCGGCTACCTCCACACCGGGAAGGACGCCCGGCCCGGCGACACCGTCTCGGGCGAGAGCCACGCCTGGGTCGAGGCCTGGCTCGGCGACTGGTGGGCCTTCGACCCGACCAACGGCGTGCCGGTGGGGGAGCGCTACGCCCTCGTGGGCCGGGGGCGCGACTACGCCGACGTCCCGCCTCTCAAGGGCGTCTACAACACCGGCAGCCCCGAGGCGCTCGAGGTCGAGGTCCGCATCTCCCGCCTGGCCTGACCCCGGCCCGCCGATTTGTCCCTATTGTCAGGGTTTTTTGAACCCGGACTGAGAGGTGCGCGAAAGGGGCGCGTAGAACCAAAGCCCGATAAGGGGCACAATTGAGGATCTGATGGCTGTCACCGAGCTGGGCCAGACCACGAGTCGCCGCACGTTCGAGGACTTTCACGCCCGGCGGGCGGGCGACGCGCTGCGGTACGCCGCCGCCATCGTCGGCCCGCGGGAGGCCGAAGACGCCTGCCAGGAAGCCTGGCTGCGCATCTGGCGCTCCTGGGGTCGGTCGGACCCCGACCGCCTCGACGCCTGGGCCTTCCGCATCGTGCGCAACTGCGCCCTCGACCGGGGGCGGAGTCAGAGTCGGGCCCGCACCACGGAGCCGCTGGGTGAGATCGACCCGCCGGCCACGTCCGAAGTGGAAGACGTCGTCATGCCCCGCATCGAGGCCGAAGGTGCCCTCCGCCTCCTCGGCCAGCTCTCGGTGCCGCTGCGGGAGACGCTGTGGCTCCGGGAGGTCGGCGGGCTCAGCTACGCCGAGATCGCCGACGTCCAGTCGGTCAGCATCGGCACCGTCATGTCCCGCCTCCACGCCGCCCGCAAGCGGATGGCCCGCCATCTCGCCCAGCAGGGAGTGGTTCGGGAGGAGCGGTGATGCACCGCCGTCATCCGTCGCCCCTGGAGCTGGGCGCCTACTTCGACGGGGAACCGGTCGACGGGGTGTCGGATCACATCGCCCGGTGCCGGAAGTGCCGCGAGTCGCTCGACGAGCTGCGCGGCGTCCGCTCCGCCGTGCGGGGCGAGCTCGACCTGACCGACGGCAGCGCCCGCCGGCGGGCCCGGTGGACGGTCGCCCTCATCCCGGTGGCGGCGGCGGTCGCCCTCCTGGTGGCGGTGTCCGCCCCGCCCGGAGGCCTGCCCGTGACCAGGGTCGAGAACGCCGGCGAGTCGGCGGTGGCGCCGGCGGCGGTCCCTGACTTCGCTCCCAACGAGCCGTCGGAGGGGGCCACCGCCTCCACCGCGCCGGCCGACACGCGCCCCGGCCGCAGCGCCGCCCCGGCCACCGGCCGCACCACGACCGGCGGCTCCGTGGCCGGCGCGGCCGGAGCCCAGAACGCGCCGGCCCAAAGCGGCACCGGCCTCTCCGCCGGGGCGTCCGGCCCCAAGACCGTCCCCGGGCGGTCGGCAACGGTGGCCGCCACCGGCCCCGGCAGCCGGACCGCCGCTCCGCCGAGCGGGCCCCTTCGGCTCGGCGTCCCCGTTCCGACCCGGGGCCCGTCCTCCGGTGAGGGCGACGAGGTCCTCCGGGCCGTGCGGGCCGTGGTGGACCGCACCAACAGCAATGGTGGAGCCTCCGGCCGGCGGGTCGAGCTGGTCGTTGTCCCGACCGACGACGACGCCGCCCGGGCCGACGCCCTCGGCCGGGTCGACGCCCTCGTGGGCGGATTCGCCACCGACGTCCCCAGCGGCCTGCCCTGGGTCATGCCGGCCGACGTCGCCCCGACCGGGCCCGACGTCGCCGCCGGGGAGCTGGCCGCCGAGGACGCCGGGGCCGCCCTCGGTGCCGACCTCGCCGCCCGCAGCTCCGACACCCGGATGGTCGGCGCCATCGTGGCCGCCGGGCCCGACGCCGGCCTGGCCACCGGTCTGGCCAGGTCCGTCTCCGTCCAGCAGGTCGAGGCCGCCACCGACACCACCTGCGACCAGGAGATGGTGGCGCTGCGCAAGCGGGACGTGGGGGCGCTGGCGCTGGCCGTCCCGCCCGACGTCGCCCGCCGCTGCGTCGCCGCCGCCGCCCGCATCGGGTGGCGCCCGTCCGGCGGCCTGCTCCTCGCCCCCTCGGCGGTCTACGCCCACTTCGAACGCGACCTCGTGGCCCAGGGGGCCCGCAGCGCGGTGGCGCTGTCGGCGCCCAACACCGACGAGTCCGGCATCAACCGGTTCCGTCAGGCCGCCCCCGGTTGCGAGTCCTACCGGTCGCTGATGTCGTTCGCCGCCGCCGAGCTGGCCCTCGACGCCGCCGGCACCGCCAACGGGCTCCTGACCGTGGCCGCGGTGCGCGACCGCCACTGGCACTCCGACCTCTACGACATCGACGGCGGCCGGCACACCACGTCGCACGTCGTGGCCATCCGCTTCGGCCGGTGGGCCAACACGGCCCCGTCCCGAACCTCGGGGCCCCCGACGCGCCGGGGCGTGGTCGTCCCGCCCGGCGGCATCGTCACCTGGGCCACCGACGACCCGTCGCTGCTGTAGCCCCGGCCGGCGAGAGCCCGGAAGCTTCAGGCCGTGACGGGGGCGGCGCCGCCCAGGTAGGCCCGGACGACGAGCGGGTCGTCGAGGACCTCGGCCGGCGTGCCGGTGGCGATGATGCGCCCGGCGTCGAGGGCGATGAGCCGGTCGCAGGTCGCCCGCAGCAGCGGCACGTCGTGCTCCACCAGCACCAGGGCGGCGCCGGTGGCGTCCCGGATTCCCTTGAGGACGGGCCCCAGCGCCTCGGCCTCGGCCCGGGCCAGGCCGGCGCTGGGCTCGTCGAGCAGCAGCACCTCGGGCTCCTGGGCCAGCAGGCAGCCGAACTCGACCAGCCGCCGCGAACCGGTGGACAGCTCGGAGGCGAACCGGTCCCGGAACACCGCCAGCCGCAGCAGGCCCAGGATCCGCTCGACCCGTTCGAACACCTCGGCCTCGGACAGGACCGAGGCCGGGAGCCGCAGGGCGGCGGCCAGCGGCTCCCTCGACGTCACCCACCGCTCGCAGCTCACCGCCAAGGTCTCGGTGACGGTGAGGCCGGGGAACAGGCGGGCGTCCTGGAAGGAGCGGCCGAGGCCCCGCATCGCCCGGGCGTCGGGTGACAGCGCCGAGAGGTCGAGGTCGACCCCATCCCCGGAGACCAGGCGGACCGTGCCGGAGTCGGGCCCGACGAAGCCCGACAGCACGTCGAGCACCGTCGTCTTGCCAGCGCCGTTGGGGCCCATGAGCCCGACGATCTCGCCCGGTTCGATGTCGAGGTCGACGTCGTCGACGGCGGTCACGCCGCCGAACCGTTTGTTGAGGCCCCGGGCGGTGAGCGTGGCCCGGGTCTTGCCGGAGTGCACGAGGGTGGCGATGTCGAACGTCCGGAACGTCTTGTCGGACTGGCCGTCGGCCTTGTCGGCCTGGAGCTGGTCCCGGGCGCCGGACAGGAACACCGAGCGCACCAGGTCGCCCCGGTCCAGGATGTCCCGGGCCGGGCCGGAGAAGCGGGTCTCGCCCTTCTCCAGGAACACAGCCCGGTCGGCGACCTGCAGGGCCAGCTCGGCCGACTGCTCGACCAGCACGACGGCCACGCCCTCGTTGCGGAGGCGGCGCACCACCTCGAGCAGCTCCATCACGATGACCGGCGCCAGCCCGAGCGACAGCTCGTCGACCAGCAGCAGGCGGGGTTCGGGCATGAACGCCTGG
>JAUZEY010000145.1 GCA_030838785.1 Actinomycetota bacterium
CCGACGCCGGACCGGGCCCGGCGTTGAGGATCAGGAGCCCGCCGGCACCCATCACCACCGCCGTCACGACCCGGGTGGCGAGATCGGACCCGAAGCCCTTCGACCGGCCCGGCTCCTCCGGCTCGGGGGGCACCGGGCGCAGCCGGCTCACGTTGGCCGCCGCCGGCGGGTCGTCGCCGCTCTCTTCAGTGCCGGCTTCGTCGGGCCCTGTGCCCCGTCGACGGGGGTCGAGCAGCGCCCGGGCGAACTCGTCGTCGCGCTCACGGCCTGGGCCGGACTGGCGACGGCGGGCGGCCGCGGCGGCGCTGCGCTCGCCGGCCGCCGACGGGTGGCCGGTGAGGCGGGCGGCCTCCGCCGGGCGGCGGCGCAGCACGTCGGACCACACGTCGAGGTCGTCGCCCCGGGCCCGTTCGGCGCGGCCGGTGAGATCGATCGTGTTCCCCATCTCGACCCTGACTTTCCCGGGGGACACCACTGGAGTCCCGGTCTCGCCCGGATCGGCCTCGTCGTCGGGCGCAACATCGCTGTCGGCCTCCTCGGCCCCAACAGGAAAGTGGTCAGCCCCCCCGACCACCGGGTCCTCCGGCGGGTCAGCCCATTGGAGCGGCAGGGCGCCTCCGGCCCCGGTCGCGGCCGTCGTTCCGCCGGCCCGGTCGCGTTTGGGTCGCCCGCTGGCCCGCCGCTCCGCGAGTTCGTCGTCGTGCCGGTCGACCACGCCAACCCCCTGTGATGCCCTTCGGGAAGCTATCGGCGAAGCCTACTGCCGACCCTCCAGGGGCCGGTGGACCCCTGCTGAGCAGGGCCGACGCGTCAGCCGTTCCCGGTGATCCGGGCCGGGGCGACGAGGACGGCGGTCCGGCGCTCGGCGGCCATCACCCGGTCGTATTCGGCCCAGTCGTCGTGCGATCCGCCGGCGGCCCGGAAGATGTCGCGGAGGAGGCGGGGAAGGTTTTCGGACGGGAACCATTCGTGGGGGTCGTCGGCGCCGATCAGCTCGACGGGGCCCTCGACCGACACCCATTCCCAGCCGGCCCGGAAGACGACGGCGGCGCGGCCGGCGCGCCGGAAGTGGGCAAGCTTGCGGGCGTCGCCGCGGGCGACGAGGCCGACACAGGGCGCCCCGGTCACCGGATGGTCGAGGACGCCGGCGTTGACGAGCGACGTGTGCACCGACCCGTCGGGGCGGGTGGTGGCCAGGACGGCGAGACCCTGGTCGGCGGCGGCCAGGCGGCGGACGAGGTCGAGATCGGGGCCAGGTGCCACGGCGACGCCGCTCAGACCTCGAGCATCTCCTGCTCCTTGTGGGCGGCCAGGTTGTCGATCTCGGCCACGTACTCGTGAGTGAGCTTCTCGAGCTCCTTCTCGGCCCGGTCGAGATCGTCCTCGGAGATCTCGCCCTCCTTCTGGAAGGCCTCCAGATCGTGGCGGGCCGACCGGCGCACGTTGCGGACGGCGACGCGGGCCTCCTCGGCCCGGTGCTTCACGATCTTGACCATCTCCTTGCGGCGCTCCGCCGTCAGCTGCGGGAACGCCAGGCGGATGAGGGACCCGTCGTTGCTCGGGGTGATCCCGAGGTCGGAGGCCTGGATCGCCTTCTCGATGGCCTTGATCGAGTTCTTGTCGTAGGGCGAGATGACGAGGAGTCGCGGCTCGGGCACCGAGAAGCCGGCCAGCTGCTGGAGCGGGACCTCGGAGCCGTAGTAGTCGACCCGCAGCTTCTCCACGAAGACGGGGCTGGCCCGGCCGGTCCGGATCGAGCCGAACTCGCCCTGCAGATGGTCCCGGGCCTTGGCCATCTTGTCCCTGCTTTCGGCGAGGACGTCGTCCTGGATCACCCGTCCTCCTTCACGGTCGACGTTGGGCCAACTGTATCTATTGCCTTGGGGGAGGCAGGTGAAGCTCCCTAGTCGACCAGAGTCCCGATCTGCTCCCCGACCAGCACCCGGTGGATGTTGCCGGGCTTCAGCACGTCGAAGACCACGATCGGGAGCTTGTTGTCCCGGCAGAAGGTGATGGCCGTGGAGTCCATGATCTTGAGACCCTGGTTCATCACGTCCATGTAGCTGATCTTGTCGTAGCGGACCGCGTCGGGGTTGGTACGAGGGTCGGAGTCGTAGACGCCGTCGACCCCGGAGTGGGTTCCCTTCAGGATGATCCCCGCCCCGATCTCGGCGGCCCGGAGGGCGGCGGTGGTGTCGGTGGTGAAGTACGGGTTGCCGGTGCCGGCGGCGAAGATCACCACCCGGCCCTTCTCCAGGTGCCGGGTGGCCCGGCGGCGGATGTAGGGCTCCGCCACCTGCGACATCTGGATGGCGGTCTGGACCCGGGTCGGTTGGCCGACGTCCTCAAGGGCATCTTGGAGCGCCAGCGCGTTGATGACGGTGGCCAGCATCCCCATGTTGTCGGCGGTGGCCCGGTCCATCCCCCTGGACGCGCCTTTCAGGCCCCGGAAGATGTTGCCCCCGCCGACGACGATGGCGATCTGCACGTTGAGGGCGTCGGTGGCGTCGGCCACCTCCTCGGCCAGGCGCTTGACCACCACGGCGTCGATGCCCGAGCCGATGGAGGAGTCGGCGAACGCCTCGCCGGAGAGCTTGAGCAGCACCCTCCCCCATCGGCTCTCGGGCATCGGATACCCCTACTCTTCGCCGACTTTGACCCGGATGAACCGGGTGACCCTGGCGTCGGAGCCGAGCCCCGACAGCAGGGACCCCACCGTCACCTTCGGGTCTCGCACGTAGCCCTGGTCGACGAGGACGTTGTCCTTGTAGAAGCCGCCGATGCGACCCTCCACGATCTTCGGGATGGCCTGCTCGGGCTTGCCCTCGTTGCGGGTCAGGTTCTCGAGCACGGCCCGCTCGGCCTCGACCACGTCGGCCGGGACGTCCTCCCGGTTCACCCACCGGGGTGCGGCGGAGGCGATGTGGAGGGCGATGTCGTGGCCGACCTCGACCGCCTTGGGGTCGGACGGATCGACGCCGGCGAGCTCGACGAGGACTCCGATCGTCCCCCGCTCGTTCTGGATGTGCTTGTAGCCCTCGATCAGGCCGCCGGCCACTTCGTAGCGGGCGATCCGGCCGAGCCCGATGTTCTCGCCCAGCGTGCCGGCCATGTGCTTCACATATTCGTCGACGGTCTGGGAGGTGTCGCCGGCGTAGGGCTTGGAGGCGATGTCCTCGCCCTCTCCAGCGACCTGCTCGGCCAGGGTGGCGACGGTGCTCTTGAAGCCCTCGCCCTTGGCCACGAAGTCGGTCTCGCACGTCAACTCGACGAGGGCGCCGACGCCGCCGCCGAAGGACACGTCGACGGCACCCTGCTCGGCGGCCCGGCCGGCCCGCTTGCCGGCGGCGGCCAGTCCCTTCTCCCGCAGCCAGGTCTTCGCCTTCTCGAGATCGCCCTCCGACTCCTCGAGGGCGCGCTTGCAGTCCATCATTCCGGCGCCGGAGACCTTCCGGAGCGCGGCAACGTCCTTGGCCGAGATGTCAGGCATGGGGGGTTCTCCGAATCCTCTCAGGCGTCAGACGACGCGTCGGCGCCGGCGGGGGCGGGGGCGTCAGGGGTGTCGGCCGGTGCGGGGGCGGCGACGGTACCGGGATCGGGCGTGGCGGCGAGGGCGGGTTCCGCCGCGACCGCCGCTTCCGGGGTGTCCGCTGCCGCAACCTCGGCCGGGGCCGGCGGAGCCACCTCGGCCGGGGCCGGCGAAGCCTCTTCGGCGGGCGCCGGAGCGGAGGCTGCCGCCGCGGCGGCAGCCTCGGCCGCCGCCTGCTTGGCCGCGGCGAGGCGCTCCTCCCGGAGCCGCTGGGCGGCCGCCGCCTCGGCCCGGGCCCGGGCCTGGCGCTCGGCCCGCTGGCGCTCGGCCTCGGGGTCGGGCGGGGGCGGGGGGGCGATCTGCTGCGGCTTCGGCAGCACCCGGCCCTTCCGGGAGGCCATGTACCGGCCCTCCTCCACCGCGTCGGCGATGACCCGGCACATCAGGGCGCTGGCCCGGATGGCGTCGTCGTTGCCGGGAATCACGAAGTCGATGACGTCGGGGTCGCAGTTCGTGTCGACGACCGCCACCACCGGGATCCCGAGCTTGTTGGCCTCGGTGACGGCGATGTGCTCCTTCTTCGTGTCGATCACGAAGATGGCGTCGGGCTGGCGCTCCATGAACCGGATGCCGCCCAGGTTCCGCTTGAGCTTGTCGAGCTCGCGGCGCAGGAGGAGGGCCTCCTTCTTGGGCACGGCGACGAAGTCGGGCGAGTTCACCTGCCGCTCGAGGTCGTTCATCTTCGAGACCCGGCCGTGGATGGTGGTGAAGTTCGTCAGCATCCCGCCCAGCCAGCGCTGGTTCACGAACGGCATGCCGGAGCGGCCGGCGCCCTCGGCGATCGGCTCCTGGGCCTGCTTCTTGGTGCCGATGAACATGATCGTCCCGCCCTCGGCGGCCAGATCGCGGGTGAAGTGGTAGGCCTTCTCGATCCGCTCCAGGGTCTGCTGGAGGTCGATGATGTAGATCCCGTTGCGCTCGCCGAAGATGAACCGCTTCATCTTCGGGTTCCAGCGCCGGGTCTGGTGGCCGAAATGGACTCCGGCCTCCAGCAACTGCTTCATGGTCACGACAGCCACAGCTAGAGACTCCCTCTCCTCGGTTGACTTCGTCCGCCCGCTTGATGCGCCGTCAAGCGGCGCACACCGATGGAACGCAGGCGTGTGGATTCCCGACCGGGGGCGGCCGGGTTGCCGCCCAGTGTAGCCGGACGGGCCGGGGGCTCTCCGAGGCGGCGGGGGCAGGCTGGCCGGTCGAGTGGGGCCAGCGAGATGCGTGATCCGGGCCGGGCGAA
>JAUZEY010000448.1 GCA_030838785.1 Actinomycetota bacterium
CGACGTCAGCCGCCCGGCCCCCGTCGTAGGCGCCGGCGGCGTCGTAGACGAGCAGGCGGGCGGCCTGCGTCCGGGTGGCCATGTCGGCCAGGGCGTGCGACACCGCCTGGAAGTCGCCGATGGGCCGGCCGAAGGCCTGCCGCTCCCGGGCGTGGGCCACGGCCCGGTCGAGCGCGGCGGTGGCCATCCCCACGGCGAAGGCGCCGACGCTCGGGCGGAACAGGTCGAGGGTCCGCATCGCCACCCGGAAGCCGCCGCCAACCTCGCCCAGCACGTCGTCGGGGCCCACGGCCACCCCGTCGAAGACCAGCCGGCCGATGGCGTGGGGGGCGAGCATCTGGATCGGCTCTCCGGAGAGCCCGCCGGCGTCGCCGTCGACCACGAAGGCGGTGACCCCCCGGGCGCCCCCTTCCGGGGACGTGCGGGCGAAGACCGTGTAGACGTCGGCATCGGGGGCGTTGGAGATCCAGGTCTTCTCGCCCGACAGGCGCCACCCCGCGCCGTCGGGTTCGGCGGCCAGGGTCAGGGCGGCGGCGTCGGTTCCCGCCCCCGGCTCCGACAGGGCGAACGCCGCCACCGCCTCCCCCCGGGCCACGGCCGGCACGACGCGGCGGCCCAGTTCCGCCGAGCCGGACTGGACCACCGGATACGTGCCGAGACCCTGGAGGGCGAGCGCCGTCTCCGCCTCGGTGCACTCCCGGGCCAGCGTCTCCCGCAGCCGGCACAGCTCGGTGGCCGACACGGCGTCCCCACCCGTCCCGCCGAGCGGGGTGGGGAACAGCCGGCCGAGCAGCCCGGTCTCGCCCAGGGCCCGGAGCAGCGCCCGGTTGACCCGGCCCGGGACACCGGCCGCGGCCAGCGGGGCGAACACCTCCCGGGCCAGCCGGCGGATCTCGGCGTCGTCCATCGGGGGGAGGCTACGGCGCCCACGCCCGGCGTGGCAGCATGAGCGGCCATGCGGATCGGGGTCGGACTGCCGACCAGCACGCCCCCTGTCGGAGGTCGCCACCGCGGACCCGAGCTGCTGGCCTGGGCCACCCGGGCCGAGGCCGGCCCCTTCGCCAGCCTCGGCGTCACCGACCGGCTCGTCTACGACTGCACCGACCCGATGGTGGCCCTGGCCGCCGCGGCGGCGGTCACGACCCGGCTGCGGCTCGTGACCATGGTCGTCATCGGGCCGATCCGGCCGGCAGCGGTGCTCGCCGCCCAGGCCGCCTCCCTGGACGCCCTCTCCGGCGGACGGGTCACTCTCGGGGTCTCGCTCGGCGCCCGGCCCGACGACTACGACGCCGCCGGCGCCGAGTGGCGCAGCCGGGGCCGGCAGCTGTCCGACGAGCTGGCCGCCCTGCGCGACATCTGGGAGGGCACCAGCGTCGGGCCCCGCCCGGCCAGTCCCGGCGGGCCCGATCTGCTGGTCGGCGGCGGGAGCGGCGCCGCCTTCCTGCGGGCCGCCCGGCTGGCCGACGGCTACGTCCACGGCGGGGGGCCGCCCCGGGCCTTCGCCGGCGCCGCCGGCCGGGCCCGGGCCGCCTGGGCCGACGCCGGCCGGCCGGGCGAGCCGCAGCTGTGGGGCCAGTCGTACTTCTCCCTGGCCGACCCCGACGCCGGCGCCGCCTACCTGCGGCATTACTACGCCTTCACCGGCCCGTTCGCCGGGCAGGTGGCGGCCGGGCTCCTCGATTCGCCGAAGACGATACGGGAACAGGTGGCGGGCTACGCCGAGGCCGGCTGCGACGAGCTGGTGCTGCTGCCGGCCACGTCCGACCCGTCGGAGCTGGACCGGCTGGCGGACGCCCTCCGCTGATGGATCCGTCGTGAGGGTCGGGATCTGCGGGGGCGGGCCGGCCGGGTTGTACCTGGCCATCCTGCTGCGCCGTTCCGGTCACGAGGTCGTCCTCCGGGAACGCAACCCGCCCGGCGTCACCTACGGCTGGGGCGTCGTGTTCTCCGACGAGTCGTTGGCCGAGCTGCGCGACGCCGACTACGAGACCTACCTCCGGATCGAGGCCGCCCTCGTGCGCTGGACTTCGATCGACGTCTTCTACGCCGGGGAACGGATCCGCTCCACCGGCCACGGCTTCGCCGCCATCGCCCGCACCACCCTACTTCGGCTGCTGACCGAGCGGGCGGCGATGCTCGGAGCGGAGCTCGCCTTCTCGGCCGAGGTCCCGGGCGACGACCCGTTGGCGCCGTTCGCCGGCTGCGACCTGGTGGTGGCGGCCGACGGGGTCCGGTCGGTGCTGCGGACGGCCCACGCCGACGCCTTCGGCAGCCGCTTCTCCCCCACCGCGTCCAAGTACGTGTGGTTCGGGGCCGACGTCGCCCTCCCCGTCTTCACGTTCATCTTCACGCCGACGCCGCACGGCCTGTTCCAGGTCCACTCCTATCCCTACGACGCCCACCGCAGCACGTTCATCGTGGAGACGTCGGAGGCGGCGTGGCGCTCGGCGGGCCTCGACACCCTGAGCGAGGACGACAGCCTCGCCTTCTGCCAGGAGCTGTTCGCCCCCTGGCTCGGCGACCACCGGCTCCTGTCGAACGAGTCGCTGTGGCGGAC
>JAUZEY010000175.1 GCA_030838785.1 Actinomycetota bacterium
GGCTGGAGACCGTCGGCATCACCAAGGCGTCGGCCGACCAGCGGGCGGGACGGGCGGGGCGCACGGAGCCCGGCGTGGCCTACCGCCTGTGGTCGAAGGTGGAACACGCCGCCCGCCGGCCGTTCCCCGATCCCGAGATCGCCACCGCCGACCTCTCGGGCCTGGCCCTCGAGCTGGCGGTGTGGGGCGCTTCGGCGGCCGTCGCATCGGGGGACACCCCCGAACCCCCGGGGCTCCCGTTCCTCGACCCGCCTCCGGCCCGGGCACTGGAGGAGGGGCGGCGCCTGTTGACGTTCCTGGGCGCCCTCGACGCCGACGGGCGCCCCACCGCCGCCGGACGGGCCATGGCCGAGCTGCCGCTCCACCCCCGCCTGGCCCGAATGGTGATCGGTGCCACCGCCGCCGGGCGGGGCGGCACGGCGTGCGCCCTGGCCGCTCTCCTCGAGGAGCGCGACGTCCTGCGGGGCCGGCCCGACGAGATCGAGACCGACGTCGCCGTACGGCTCTGGCTCCTCGACGATCGAGACGTCCGCCACCCGCAGGCCGACGGGCCGGCCGTGGCCGCCGCCCGGCGCCGGGCCGGGGAGCTGGCCCGGCGGGTGGGCATCGAGCCGCCCGGGCCCGACGACGCCCTCGACCCCGGTCCGGTCCTGGCCCTGGCCTATCCCGACCGGATCGGCCAGGCCCGCGGCGGGGGCCGGTTCCGCCTCCGGGGCGGAGGCGGAGGTTGGCTGGCCGCCGGTGAACCCCTGTCGGGCGAGGCCTTCCTGGTCGCGGCCGAGCTCGACGCCGCCGGCCGGAACTCGGCGGCCGCCGGGAAAGACAGCCGCATCCGCCTCGCCGCTCCCCTCGACGCCGCCGACGTGGAGGCGGTCGCCACCGCCACCGGCGCCGCCGTCGAGCGGGTCGCGACATTGTCGTGGGACGCAACCCGCGACGACCTCCGGGCCCGGACCGAACGCCGCCTCGACAACCTGGTCATCG
This sequence comes from Actinomycetota bacterium, assembly GCA_030838785.1. Lineage (GTDB taxonomy): Bacteria > Actinomycetota > Acidimicrobiia > IMCC26256 > BP-133 > BP-133. The sequence continues at coordinate 985 of JAUZEY010000175.1, forward strand.
GCGAGGCCGAGGGCCCCGCCGACCCCGGCCCCGCCACCACGGCGGCGCTCCTCGCCCGGGTGCGTTCGACCCGACTCGCCATCCTCGGCTGGACCGGCGCTGCCCGCACCCTCCAGTCCCGTGTCGCCTTCGCCCGCCGCATCACCTCGGCCAGTTCCGACGACCGGAGTGCCTCCGGCCCGGGTGAGCCCGAGCGGTTTGCCCACCGTAAAGGTCGGCAAACCGCTCGGGCCTCGGGCGGGGCGGGAGGAGCGGGGCCACCGGGGGAGGCGGGGGGCGGGGATCGGGAAGGGGAGTGGGCGACGGGGGAGTGGCCGGATCTGTCGGACGCCGGGCTGCTGGCGTCGCTCGACGGGTGGCTGGTTCCGTTCCTGCGCCAGGCATCCGGCCGGGCGGACCTCGAGGCCGTCGACATGGCCCACGTACTGCGACGGACGTTGGGGCACCGGGTGGCGGAGCTCGACCGGGTGGCGCCGGCGGCCATCACGCTGGCGGGCGGGCGGCAGGTGGCGGTCGACTACGAAGGCGACCGGCCGGCGGCCGAGGTGCGGGTGCAGGACGCCTTCGGGACCACGGTCCACCCCACCGTGGGCGGGGTAGCGGTCGTGCTGTCGCTGCTGTCGCCGGCGGGCCGGCCGATCCAGGTCACGGCCGACCTGCCGGGGTTCTGGAAGGGTTCCTGGGCCGAAGTCCGCAAGGACATGGCCGGCCGTTACCCCAAGCACGCCTGGCCCGCCGACCCCGCCACCGTCTCGCCACCGACGGCCCGTCCGGCTCGTCGGGGCTGAACAGGTCGCAGCCGATTTGGCGGACGGGTCGAACCGGCCGATCCGGGCCGTTCAGGCGCCCAGCTCTTCGGAGAGTTCGAGCCAACGTTCCTCGGCGGCGGAGAGGCGGGCCTCGGCGGCGGCCAGCGTCTCGGCGATGCGGGCCAGGGCCATGTGGTCGTTGCCGGCGGCGGCGAGGTCGGCCAGGAGCCCGTCCCGCTCGGCGGACGCCTTCTCCATGTCGGCCTCGGCCAACCCGATGAGCCGCCGCAGCGTGCTGGGGGAGCGGGCCTTCTTCGGTGCCGGGGTTCCCTTGGTCCCGCCGGTCGCCGGGTGGGCCGGTGCCGCCGAACCGACCGACGGGGTCGTGTCCCGCCCGCCGGCCGTCGCCGGGCCGTCCGACCGCCCCCGGGGCGGTGACGAGTGGCCCGGTCCGCCGGGCCGGCCGCCGGACGTGGCTGCACCGCCGCCAGAGCGGGCGGCGCCACTGTCGCGACCGGCCGCCGTGCCGGCGGGGTCGGTTCGGCGGCGGCGGGCCTCCTCGTATTGGGCGTAGCCGCCGGGGGCGAAGGCGGCGCCACCGTGGCCGTCGAGGATGATGGCCTCCTCGGCGGTGCGCTCCATGAGGGCCCGGTCGTGGCTCACCACCACCAGCGATCCGGGCCAGGACTCGAGGAAGTCCTCCAGAGCCCGGAGCGTGTCGAGGTCGAGATCGTTGGTGGGCTCGTCGAGCAGCAGCACGTTGGGGAAGGCCGTGAGGGCCAGCAGCAGCTGCAGGCGGCGACGCTCGCCGCCCGACAGCGTGGCGATGGTGGCCCACTGCAGGTCGGAGTCGAAGCGGAACCGCTCCATGAGCCGGACCTGCTCCCAGCCTGGTTGCGCCGCCTTGCCCGCCACCGCTTCCCGGACCCGCTGGGCGGGGTCGAGCTCGCGGCCGGTCTGGTCGTAGTACGACAACACGACGGTTCCGGCCGTCTCCACCCGCCCCTCGGTCGGGGTCAGGCGCCCGGCCAGGATGTCGAGCAGCGTTGTCTTGCCCGACCCGTTCGGGCCGACGATGGCCAGCCGCCCACCCGGCTCGAGATCGACGTCCAGGCCCCGGAAGAGCCAGGGCTCGCCGAAGCGGTGGCCCCCGCCGTGGAGGGTGACCACCTTGTCGCCGAGCCGCGGGGTGGGCGTCGGCCTCGCCCCGGCCCCCGAGCCGGCGCCGACGAGGTCGATCGGGCCGGAACCCCCGGCCGGCGTCCCCGGGCCGCCTTCGACGATCGCGGTCGCCGATGCGATCCGGGCCTTGGGCTTGCGGGTCCGGGCCGGGGCGCCCCGGCGGAGCCAGGCCAGTTCGGTCCGGGCCAGGTTCTTCCTGACCGCCTCGGCCCCCGCTTCCCGCTCCACCCGCTCGGCCCGGGCCTCGAGATACGACGCGTAGCCGCCGTCGTGGACGTGGCCCCGGCCCTGGTCGAGCTCCAGCATCCGGGTCGTCACCCGGTCGAGGACGTGGCGGTCGTGGGTCACGAGCACCAGCCCGCCCCGGAAGCGGGCCAGCCGCGCCTCCAGCCAGGCGATGGCGTCGATGTCGAGGTGGTTCGTCGGCTCGTCGAGGATGAGCAGGTCGACCTCCTCCACCAGCACCTGGGCCAGTGCCACCCGCTTCGCCTGCCCGCCCGACAGGGTGGCGACGTCGGCCTCGGCCAGGCCTCCCATCCCCAGCCGCTCCAGGATCTCGGCCGCCTCCCAGTCCGAAGCGGCTCCCGCCGCCGCTGTCGGGGGGACACCCCCCATCCCCCGGGCCGCTCCGACCGCGGCCCGGACGTCGCCCGCCGGCAGCACCGGCTGCTGGTCGAGAAACCCGACGCGCAGGCCGCGGCTCCGCCGCACCGTCCCCGACTCCGGCTCGCCCACCCCGGCCAGCACCCGCAGCAGCGTCGACTTGCCGGTGCCGTTGACGCCGACGACGCCGAGCCGGTCCCCGGTGGAGATGGTCAGCGACAGCGATTCGAACAACGGGCGGTCGGGCCGGCGGGCCGTCACCCGCTCCAGGTCGACCAGAATCTCCGCCACTACCGCACTCCCGGGGGCCGGGGGCTGTCTCCCCGATCAGGGCGGCGTGAGCCGCCGGAGGCAGCCAGCGCCCGGTCGAGATCGGCGATCAGGTCGGCGGCGGCCTCGATCCCCACCGACAACCGGACCAGCGCCGGATCGGCGGCCAGCTCCGTGCCCTGCATGGGGAAGCTGTTCATCGTCGGGGGGTAGGCGATCAGGGACTCGACCCCGCCCAGGGAGCCGCCGAGGGCGAAGAGCCGGGTGGCGGCGCAGACCCGCCGGGCGGCCGCCTCGCCCCCGGCCAACGTGAACGACACCATTCCCCCGAAGTCCGCCATCTGTTTGGCCGCCACCTCGTGGCCGGGGTGCGATGCCAGGCCGGGGTAGTGCACGGCCGCCACCGCCGGGTGCCCGTCCAGGAACGCGGCCACGGCCGCGGCATTGCTGCAATGACGCTCCATCCGCACCGCCAGCGTCTTCACCCCCCGCAGGATGAGGAAGGCGTCGACCGGCCCGGGCACCGGCCCGGTCGCCGCCTGCAACAGGCCAAGGCGCTCGGCCACGTCGTCGCGCGACGTCCCCACGAACCCGCCGAGGACGTCCGAATGCCCGCCCAGGTACTTCGTCGTCGAGTGGACGACGAGGTCGGCCCCGAGCCCGAGGGGTTGCTGCAGGTAGGGCGAGGCCAGCGTGTTGTCGACCACCGTCACGGCCCCCCGCTCCTTGGCCCGCGCCGCCGTGGCCCGGATGTCGACGATGTCGAGCCGCGGGTTCGTCGGGCTCTCCACCCACACCATGCGGGTCGATTCCCGCCAGGCGGCGTTTACGGCGGACGGGTCGGCCAGGTCGACCGGCGTGAACGACAGCCCGACCGGCTCCCACACCCGGCGCAGCAGGCGGTAGGTGCCGCCGTACAGGTCGTGGGGCACGACGAGGTGGTCCCCCGGCGCCAGCAGCCGCAGGACGGAGTCCTCGGCTGCGACACCGCTCCCGTAGCAGAAACCGTGGGTCGCCCCTTCCAGGGAGGCGATGCAGCGCTCCAACGCCGCCCTCGTCGGGTTCCCCGTGCGGGAGTACGTCCAGCCCCGATCGACGTCGACCTCGTCGACCACGAACGTCGAGGTCTGGTAGATCGGCACCGATACGGCGCCGGTGGCGGGGTCGGGCTCCTGGCCGACGTGGATGGCGCGGGTCTCGAAGGCCAGCGCCTCCAGTTCCTCCTCGGGGGATCGGTCCCTCCTGGTCAATGGGCTCCTCGTCGCTCGGGTGGAATGAACCTACCGGGCCTGCCTCCTGGGGCCGATGGTTAACGTGCGCTGAAAAGAAGCGAATTTCGACGAAGTGATTGCCAGTGTGGCGAAGAAGAGGTAAGTTGCCGGTGGTGCACAGTTCGCCTCCGGTCACAGTTGACAGGGGCCGAGGCCACTGCGACCCATGAACCACGACCTCGAACAAGGAGGCATACATGGCAGGTCGCATCAGGTTGGGGCGCCGTGGCGGCCGTGTCGTGGTCGTTCTGGCCACGGCGGCGTACGTCACGGGCTTGGGCATCGCCGCCGCTCCACCGGGCCAGACGTTCGGCGGATCCTGCAACGGGCATCTGTCACAGCCCGGATTCGACGCGTCGCACGAGCGGGGCCCGGTGATCATCATCGGCACCGACCAGCCGGACGTCATCATCGGCAGCCGGGGGGACGACACGATCGACGGCAAGGGCGGCGACGACATCATCTGCGGAGGCGGCGGCGCCGACAACATCCGCGGCGGTGAAGGCGACGACCGGATCTTCGGCGAAGGCGGCGACGACACGCTGAGCGGTGACGAGGGCGACGACTTCGTCTCCGGCGGTGAGGGCAACGACGACATCGACGGCGGAACGGGCCACAACCTGCTCTACGGCGATGGCGGCGACGACGTCATCGACGGCACCGAGGGCGACCCGGGCTCGCGGCTGATGGGCGGCAGAGGTTGGAACCGCTGCTTCGTGGGCCCAGGCTCGGAAGCCTTCGACTGCCACTTCTAGTCGTCCGCAGGCGTACGAACGCTTCGACGGCCCGTCCCCCGGCCCGGATCCGATCCGGCCGGGGGACGGCTGCGTCTCCGGGCCCCTGCGCCGCCGGGCGCTCCGGGATCCGGCGCTACAGTCCGCCCACTCGGATCGTCGGAGCAGGGGAGGCGGGCACATGGCCCATGAGGTGCGGGGCGTCGTGGCCACGGCGAAGAAGGCGCCGGTCACGGTGGAGACGATCACGGTTCCCGACCCCGGCCCCGGGGAGGCGCTGGTCCGGGTGAAGGCGTGCGGCGTGTGCCACACGGATCTCCACTACCGGGAAGGCGGCATCAACGACGACTTCCCCTTCCTCCTCGGCCACGAGGCGGCCGGGGTGGTGGAGGCGGTCGGCGACGGCGTGACCGGCGTCGCCCCCGGCGACTATGTGGTCCTGGCCTGGCGGGCGCCGTGCGGGCTGTGCCGCTCCTGCCGCCGGGGCCGGCCGTGGTACTGCTTCGACTCGGCCAACGCCAAGCAGAAGATGACGCTCGGCGACACGCCCCTGTCGCCCGCCCTCGGCATCGGCGCCTTCGCCGAGCTCACCCTCGTCGCCGCCGGGCAGTGCGTGAAGGTCGACCCCCGGGCCCGGCCCGAGGCGGCCGGCCTCATCGGCTGCGGCGTCATGGCCGGCTTCGGCGCAGCGGTGAACACCGGTGGGGTCGGGCGGGGCGACACCGTGGCCGTCATCGGCTGCGGGGGCGTGGGCGACGCCGCCATCGCCGCCTCCTCCCTGGCCGGGGCCCGCACGGTCATCGCCGTCGACGTCGACGCCCGCAAGCTGGAGTGGGCCAAGGGCTTCGGCGCCACCCACACCGTCAACTCCACCGAGGTCGACCCCGTCGAGGCGATCAAGGAGCTGACCGACGGCAACGGCGCCGACGTCGTCATCGAGGCGGTCGGCCGGCCCGAGACCTACCGCCAGGCGTTCTTCGCCCGCGACCTGGCCGGCACGGTGGTCCAGGTCGGGGTGCCCAACCCCACCATGACCGTCGAGCTGCCGCTCATCGAGCTGTTCGGCCGGGGGGGCGCGCTGAAGTCGTCGTGGTACGGCGATTGCCTGCCGAGCCGCGACTTCCCGGTCCTCATCGACCTCTACCTGTCGGGGCGGCTCAACCTCGACGGGTTCGTTTCGGAGACCATCGGCATCGACGAGGTGGAGGAGGCCTTCCACAAGATGGAGCGGGGCGAGGTTCTGCGTTCGGTGGTGGTGCTCTGATGGGGCTGCGCATCGACCTCGTCCGCACCAAAGGGCAGTTCACGCTCGACGGGCAGAGCTTCGACGTCGAGAACAACATCTGGTTGGTGGGCGACGACGAGGAGGTCCTCGTGATCGACGCCGCCCACGAGGCCGGTCCGATCATCGAGGCCATCGACGACCGCCGGTGTGTGGCCATCGTGTGTACCCACGGGCACAACGACCACATCAACGCCGCCCTCGACGTGCACGGCTTCGTCGGACGGGTGCCGGTCTGCCTCAATGAGGAGGACCGCATGCTCTGGAACCAGATCTACACCGCCCGGGGCCCGGACATGCCGTTGAAGGACGGGCAGACGTTCGAGGTCGGCGGGGCGACGCTGCGGGTGCTCCACACCCCGGGCCACTCGCCGGGCGGCGTCTGCCTCTACCTGGAGTCTGAGCGCGTGCTGTTCTCGGGCGACACGCTGTTCAAGGGCGGGCCGGGCGCCACCGGCCGGTCGTTCTCGGACTTCCCGACCATCATCGACTCGATCCGGACGAAGCTGCTGACGCTGCCGCCGGAGACGGTCGTCCACACCGGGCACGGCGACTCGACGACGATCGGCGAGGAAGCGCCCCACCTCGAGGAGTGGATCGCCCGGGGAAACTGATCGGGTACGAGAGGTTCCATCTGCCCCACATCCCCCAGCAGTAGCCTGAAGTGGGAGGTGGGGAGAGGGAATGGCCGGCCGCGTGAGGAATCTGTGCTCGGAGCGTCGGCGCTCCGAGCACCCCATGCGCATATCCCCCCACCGTTCCATTTCTCTCGCCGCTCGCCTGACGGCCTCGGCCCGCCTCGCCCGCCCCTGGCGGGCGCTGGTCGTCGCGGCCCTGGCCGTGGCCGCCCTCGCACCGGTGGCGGCGACGGCTCCGGCGTCGGCCGCCGGCCGCCCCGCCGGGCCCCTCGTCCCGGCCAGCGGCTTCTACGTCGGCGCCTACACCAAGCACGCCGACGGCTACGGGCAGGACCGGGAGCAGCAGGCCACCAGCGACCTCGAGGCGCGCCTCGGCCGGCGCCTCCACATCGATCAGCACTACTACTCCTGGACCGACGTCTTCCCGTCGTGGCGGGAGCCGTGGGACATCCAGAACGAGCGCATCCCGATGATCTCCTGGAACGGGGAGAACACCGACGCCATCAACCGGGGCGACTGGGACGGGCTGATCTCCGCCCGGGCCCAGGGCGTCGCCATGCTCAACACGCCGGTCTTCATCCGCTGGTTCTGGGAGATGGACGGCAACAAGAAGCAGGGCTTCATCTCCTCGCCGCCGAGCTACCAGAAGGCCTGGCGCCACATCCACGACATCTTCGCCGCCGCCGGCGCCACCAACGCCGTGTGGGTCTGGTGTCCCAATGCCTCGGCCTTCGACCAGGGCTCGGCCATGCCGTACTACCCCGGCGGCGCCTACGTCGACTGGGTCTGCGCCGACGGCTACAACTTCGCCCCCAACCGGCCGGGCGACAGCTGGGAGAGCTTCGGCCAGATCTTCAACGGCTTCTACACCGCTGGCGCGAGGCTCGGAAAGCCCTTGATGGTGGGCGAGTTCGGAGCGCTGGAGCGCAACGCGAACGAGAAGGCGACCTGGTTCCGCCAGGCCCACGACTGGATCGCGGCCCATCCGGCCATCGCCGCCGTCGTGTACTTCAACGCCGACAGCACCAACAACGGGATCGCCTACAACTGGCGGGTCGACACGTCGCCGGCGTCGTTCGAGGGCTTCCGGTACCTCTTCACCGGGCCCGCGCCCGTGCCGCCGTCCCCGACGGACACGCCGACGACCACCGTCCCGCCGCCCGACCCGGACCCGGTCGCGCTGCCGGCCGACAACCCGGCCGCCGCCCCGAAGGCGTCCAGGGCCCGCCCCGGCACCGCGCCGGTCACCGGCTCGGCCAACGTCGACGCCTCCGGCGGGGCGAAGGGGGCGGGCGCCACCGGGGCCGGCCGGGCCCCCTCGCCCCGGCTGACCTGGATGCTGCAGCTGCTCCGCCAGCTCGACGCCGCCTCCGTCGCCACCACGTAGCCCTCGGCGCCGGAGCCGTAGGCTGCGCCTCATGGCTCGCATCACGATCGCCTCCGACCACGCCGGGTACCGCCTGAAGCAGGTGGTCGTCGCCCATCTGCAGGGCGCCGGCCACGACGTCGACGACATCGGGACCCACTCCGAGGAACCCGTCGACTACCCGCCGATCTGCGCCACCGCCGGCCGGGCCGTGGTCGCCGGCCGGGCCGACTTCGCCATCGTGCTGGGCGGCAGCGGGCAGGGCGAGACCCTGGCCGCCAACAAGGTGCGGGGCGTGCGGGCCGCCCTGTGCCACGACGAGTACACCGCCCGGCTGGCCCGCCAGCACAACGACGCCAACGTCCTCGGCCTCGGCGAACGCGTCCTGGGCGAGGGGCTGGCCGTCGCCATCGTCGACGAGTTCCTGGCCACCGGCTTCGAGGGCGGGCGCCACGCCCGGCGCGTGGCCGAGATCGCCGAGATCGAAGCCGAAGAGGCCCGGTCGGCCGGATAGGGAGACGAAGGCGCCGTGGGGCCGATCGCCTTCATCCTCGTGTTCCTGCTCGTGCCGTTGGCGGCGGCGCTGTTCGCCGGCGCGTTCTTCGGCGCCCTCGCCGTCGTGCGCCTCCTGGCCGCCGTGCCGACCGGGGCGTGGGCGGCGCTGGCCGTGGCGGCGGGCGTGCTCCTCGCCGCCCGCCTGTGGCAGGTCCTGCGGGTGCTGCGCCGGGCCGCTTGACGCCGGATAGCCTCGCCCTGGTGTCCAGCCCTCTGATCCGTTCTCGCCTCCGGCGCCGGCCCCGGGCCGGAGCCGTCGCTGTCGTTGTGCTGTCGATGCTCGGCGCAGCCTGCTCCGGGGGCGGCAAGAAGCAGGCGGCCACCACGTCCACGACGCAGCCCCCGTCGACGACCACGACGCCGGCCGTCGCCGCCAACGCCAGCCCGCTGACCGGGCTGCCGGCCGATCCGGCGGTGCCGGCCCGGGCGGCGCTGGTGGTGAAGATCGACAACGCCCCGAAGGCCCGGCCCCAGGCCGGCATCAACGACGCCGACGTCGTGGTGGAGGAAGGCGTCGAAGGCGGCGTCACCCGCTTTGCCACCGTGTTCCAGTCCCACGACTCCCCGGCGGTGGGGCCGGTCCGGTCAGCCCGCTCGACCGACCTGCTCTTCGCCCGTCAGCTCGGGCGGCCGCTCTTCGCCTACTCCGGGGCCAACGCCGTGTTCGAGGACCTCGTGCGCAAGGCGCCGCTGGCCAATGTGGGCGTCAGCCGCTTTCCGACCGCCTACCACCGGGAGCCGGGGCGTCCGGCCCCCTACAACCTGTTCTCGGAGACCAAGGCGCTCTTCGCCTCGGCCGTCGACGACGTGACCCCGCCGCCTCCGCTGTTCAGCTACCGGGCGGTGGGCGAGGCACCGCCGGAAGCCGGGTCGGAGCCGGCGCCGCGGGTCGAGGCGGTCTGGAAGCTCAACATCACCACCACCGTGGTCTACGCCTGGGACGAGGCGTCGAAGACCTTCAAGCGCACGACGGACGGCGCGCCGCACCTCGACGCCGCCCGGGTGCAGGTCGCGCCCCAGAACGTCGTCTTCCAGGTGGTCGGCTACCACAACACCGGGCTCGTCGACCGGTCCGGGGCGCAGGTCCCCGAGGCCGAACTGGTCGGCCAGGGTGACGCCTGGGTCCTGACCGGCGGCCGGCTGATCAAGGGGCACTGGAGCCGCCCGGCCGACGACCAGACGACCGCCTACACGCTGGCGTCGGGCGAGCCGATCCGCCTCACCCCGGGCCGGACCTGGGTCGAGCTCGTCCCGATCGGGAACCTCAGGGCGCTTTGAAACGACGTCGCTCGGCGACCATGGCCAGCTCCTCCCGGAGCGAGGCCAGCGCCGCCTCGATGTCGAGCACCTCCACCAGGAGCCCTTCCTCCTCGGCGGCCTGCCTGCGTTGCAGGAGGGCGACCACCGTTGCGCCGAGCTGGGCCATGTAGTCCTCGTTCAGGCCTTCCACCCTGCTGTCCCTTCAGTCGTTGTGGTCGCGAGGTGTCTCGGCCCGCCCGCCGAGCGCCACCCATACTTCGGAAACCGTGTCGTACACCTTGTCCGGCGCCCGTTCGAGCAAGGCCACCACCGCATCGGGCGCGTGGCGTTCCCGGGCGGAGGCGGCCAGTTCGTCGGGCCGGGCGGGGAACTTGCGGTGCTCGAGGTAGCGGGCGAGGTCGGCCCGGCCGTTGAGGTCGTCGAGCGACAGGCCGGTGCCGGGGATCTCCCCGCCGCCCCGGATCCGGGCGTCGGGCGTCGGTTCCCCCTCGGCCGGCCCTTCTTGTTCCCGGAACTCCTCGACGCGCGATTCGTTCGGGCCGCCGTGCCAGATGGAGGCGGTGTCGTGCTTGAGCGCCTCGTCCACCATGGGCGAATGCTTGTCGCTGCCTCGTTCCACCCCGGCCTCCCGGTGCTGCCTCGCCGTTTCGCTACCCGGTGGGGCTCCCTCCGAACCCTGAGACCGGCCGGTAGGGTGAGGCGCCGATCACCGAGGGAGGTCGAATGGTCCGACGGCTGCGCCGCTGCGTGTTCCCGGCCCTGGTGCTGGTGCTCCTGCCGGGGCTCGGGTTCGTGGCCCCGGGGCGGGCCGGGGCGGTCCCGGACTCGACCGGGGTCACGACCCGGGTCAGCGTGAAGAGCGGCGGGGCGCAGGCCGCGGCAATGGGCCCGGCCGCCGCCGGCCAGCCGGCCGTGTCCGACAACGGCGCGGTGGTGGCCTTCGTGTCCGACGCCACCAACCTCGTGCCCGACGACCACAACGGCGTGAGCGACGTGTTCGTGACCCAGGGCGGCGTGATCAAGCGGGTCAGCGTGGGGAGCCTCGGCCCCAACTTCGCCGAGGCGGACGGGCCGAGCTCGGCGCCGGCCCTGTCGACCGACGGCCGCTTCGTGGCCTTCGTCTCGGCGGCCGACAACCTCGTCCCCGGCGACACCAACGACGCGCTCGACGTGTTCGTCTACGACCGCCAGCAGAGCGCTGTCACCCGGGCCAGCGTGGCCGGCGACGGCACGCAGGCCGACGGCGACAGCCGGTCCCCGTCCATCGACGACACGGGCACCGTGGTGGCGTTCACGTCGTCGGCCACCAACCTCGTGCCGGGCGACGGCAACGGAAAGGCCGACGTCTACGTCCGCACCCTCGGCGTCAACCCGTCGACGGCGCTGGTCAGCGTGGCGACGGGCGGGTCGGCGCCCGGCGACGACGCCAGCGACGAGCCGAGCCTCAACGGCAACGGCACTCAGGTCGCCTTCTCGTCCGGCGCCACCGACCTCGTGGCCGGCGACACGAACGGGAAGTCCGACGTGTTCTGGCACGAGATCCCGACCAACACGACCGAGCGGGTGTCGCTCCGCAACGGCAGCGCGTCCGTCCAGGGCAACGGCGACAGCTCCAGCCCGTCCCTCTCCGGCGACGGGATGCTGATCGCCTTCGCCTCCGATGCCAGGAACCTGAGCACCACGAGCGACGGCAACGACGCCACCGACGTGTTCCTCCGCGACCGCACCGACCGCTCGACCGACCTCGTCAGCCGGTGCAACTCGACCGAAGGCGACCAGCAGAGCTTCGCCCCCCACATCACCAGCGACGCCAGCGCCGGCAACGCCACGGCCGGGATCACGTTCGAGAGCGACGCCGAGAACCTCCTGAGCGGCTGCTCGAGCCCGAACGAGCCCGCCGACGACAACCACGTCACCGACGTGTACTTCCGGCCGCTGCGGGGGGCACCGGTCCGCAACGAACGGGTGAGCCGCGACCTGGCCGGGGCCCAGTTCACCCGCCCCAGCCTGGAGTCGGCCCCGTCCGGCGACGGGCGGTTCGTGGCTTTCACCACCGGGGGGACCGACGCCGGCGGTGGGAGCCCCGCCTCCGGCGCCGACGTCTTCGGACGGGACCGGGGGGCGTCGCCCGTCACCCGGCGCCTGAGCGCCCCGGCCGACGGCACCGCCCTGGGCCCGGCGGTGACCGAGTTCCCGGCCATCTCCGCCGACGGCCAGGCGGTGGCCTTCGTGTCGGCCGCCCCCGACCTCGTGACCGACGACAGCAACGGGATGGCCGACGTCTTCGTCCACGACCGGGCGAAGAAGGAGACGACCCGGGTGAGCCTGGGCATGAACGGCGCCCAGCCGGACGGGCCGAGCGGCACCGATTCGCCACCGGCCCTGTCGGCCGACGGCCAGATCGTCGCCTTCGCCTCGTCGGCCGCCAATCTGGTGACGGGCGACAACAACAGCGCCGGGGACGTGTTCGTCTTCGACCGGGGCCGGAAGGAGACCACCCGGGTCAGCGTCGGGCCGGGCGGCGTGGAGGCGACCGGCGGGGAGAGCTACTCGCCGGCGGTCAGCGCCGACGGCCGTTACGTGGCCTTCGCCTCCGATGCCACGAACCTCGTCGGCGCCGGCGACACGAACAGCGCCACCGACGTCTTCCTCTTCGACCGCCAGGCGAACACGACGACCCGGCTCAGCCTCGGCCCCGGCGCGGCGCAGGGCGACGGGATCTCCTACAACCCCCGGATCAGCGCCGACGGCGCAGTGGTGGCGTTCACGTCGTCGGCCACCACCCTCGTCGCCGGCACTGACAACACTGTCGCGGGCAACGCCGACGAGAACGTCTTCCTGCGCGACATCAAAACCGGCACGACCGCCCGGGTCAGCAAGGCCTCGGGCTCCGGCGCGCTCGCCTCACCCCCGTCGCTGTCGGCCGACGGCCGCTTCGTCGCCTACGCCGATGCCGCCGGCACGCTCGTCCCCGGCGACACCAACGGCGTCACCGACGTCTTCGTCTATGACCGGAAGACCGGCAACACCGAACGGGTCAGCGTCGGTCCCGACAGCCTGGAGGGGAACCGGGCCAGCGACGCGCCGTCGATCTCCGGTGACGGCCGGTTCGTGGCCTTCAGCTCCGACGCCACGAACCTCGTCCCCGGCGACACGAACCGGAAGACCGACATCTTCGTCCGAGACCGCCGGCTGGGCACGACGACGCGGGTCAGCCTGGGCGACACGCCGTTCAACTGGGACGAGAACCTGGGCCGGAACCGCCCCGCTTCGCCCCTCCAGTGCGACCGGCCCAGCACCCTCCCGTCCATCAGCGGGAACGGCCGCTTCGTCGCCTTCCAGTCGGCGGCCACGAACCTCGCCGAGATCTCCGACTCCAACTCCGCCCCCGACATCTTCGTCCACGACCGGACCCCGGCCGTCGGGTACCGGCTCGTGGCGGCCGACGGCGGCGTCTTCACCTACGGCCGGGTTCCTTTCTTCGGCTCCACCGGCGACATCAAGCTGGTGCGGCCGATCGTCGGGATGGCGTCGGCGCCGACGGGACAGGGCTACTGGCTCGTGGCTTCGGACGGTGGAGTCTTCGCGTTCGGGGCCGCCGGATTCTCCGGCTCGACGGGGGCGATCAAGCTGGCCCGCCCGGTCGTCGGGATGGCGGCCACGCCGACGGGGCAGGGCTACTGGCTCGTGGCCTCCGACGGCGGGATCTTCGCCTTCGGCAACGCCAGGTTCTTCGGCTCCACCGGCTCCGTCCACCTCAACAAGCCAATCGTGGGCATGGTCGCTGCCCCCGATGGTGAGGGGTACTGGATGGTGGCCACGGACGGCGGGATCTTCTCCTTCGGCACCTCCAGGTTC
>JAUZEY010000188.1 GCA_030838785.1 Actinomycetota bacterium
GTCAACACGATGGTCGACCAGCTGTCGGCCTGGACGACCGACGTGACCCGGGTGGCCCGCGAGGTCGGCACCGAAGGGAAGCTCGGCGGCCAGGCGGCCGTGCCCGGCATCTCCGGGGTGTGGAAGGACCTCACCGACTCGGTGAACTCCATGGCCGACAACCTGACCGACCAGGTGCGGAACATCGCCCAGGTCACCACCGCCGTGGCCCAGGGCGACCTGTCGCAGCACATCACGGTCGACGCCCGGGGCGAGATCCTGCAGCTCAAGACCACGGTCAACAAGATGGTGGATCAGCTGTCGGCCTTCGCCTCCGAAGTCACCCGTGTCGCCCGGGAGGTCGGCACCGAGGGCAAGCTCGGTGGTCAGGCCGAGGTGGAGGGCGTGTCGGGCACCTGGAAGCGCCTGACCGAGAACGTCAATCAGCTGGCCGGGAACCTGACGACCCAGGTGCGGTCGATCGCCGACGTGGCCACCGCCGTGACCCAGGGCGACCTCACCCGGATGATCACCGTCGACGCCGCCGGCGAGGTCGGCGAGCTGAAGGACAACATCAACCAGATGATCGCCAACCTCGGCAAGACGACGCAGCGCAACGAGCAGACCGACTGGTTGAACTCCAACCTGGCCCGGATCGCCGGCATGCTCCAGGGCCACCGTGACCTCCGGGCCGTGTCCCGGCTGATCATGTCGGAGCTGACGCCGCTGGTCGGCGCCCAGCACGGCGCCTTCTACATGGCTTCGGCGGCCGACGGCGGCGAGCCGGTCTACGAGCTGATGGCCGGCTACGGCTACAAGGGCCGCAAGAACACACCCGTCGCCTACCGGCCCGGCGAGGGCCTGGTCGGCCAGGCGGCGCTGGAACGCAAGGCGATCCTCGTCCCCAACGTCGGCAAGACGTCACTGCGGATCTCGACCGGGCTCGGCGACGGCACGCCCGTGAACATCGTCGTCCTGCCCGTCCTGTTCGAAGAGCAATGTCTCGCTGTCATCGAGCTGGCCTCGTTCCGCCCCTTCTCGCCGATCAACCAGGCCTTCCTGGAGCAGATGGTGGAGACGGTCGGCGTCGTCCTCAACACGATCATCGCCACCATGCGGACGGAAGAGCTGCTGGAGCAGAGCCAGAGCCTCGGCGCCGAGCTGCAGAACCGCCAGGAGGAGCTCCAGCTGACCAACGCCGAACTGGAGGAGAAGGCGCTGGAGCTGGCCCGCCAGAACCGGGCCATCGAAGTGAAGAACGCCGAGATCGAGCTGGCCCGCCGGGAGCTGGAGGAGCGGGCCGAGCAGCTGGCCCTGTCGTCGAAGTACAAGTCGGAGTTCCTGGCCAACATGAGCCACGAGCTGCGGACGCCGCTCAACAGCCTGCTGATCCTGGCCAAACTGCTGGCCGACAACCAGGAGGGGAACCTCACCGCCAAGCAGGTCGAGTTCGCCCGGTCGGTGCGCGACGCCGGCCATGATCTCCTCAACCTGATCAGCGACATCCTCGACCTGTCCAAGGTCGAGGCTGGCAAGCTCGACGTGGCCATGGCGCCGGTGCGGATCGCCGACCTGGCCGACGAGCTGTCGCAGACCTTCCGGCCGATCGCCGATCAGCAGGCCCTGACCTACACGCTGGTCCTGGGCGACGACCTGCCCGAGCACATCACCACCGACGGGCACCGGGTCCAGCAGATCATGAAGAACCTCCTGTCCAACGCCTTCAAGTTCACCGAGGAGGGCGCTGTCACGCTGCGGATCGACCGGGCGCCGCAGGGCAACCGGTTCTTCAACACCCACCTGGAGTCGACATCGGAGGTGCTGGCCTTCTCGGTCGTCGACAGCGGGATCGGCATCGACTCCGACAAGCTGCTGGTGATCTTCGAGGCCTTCCAGCAGGCCGAGGGCACGACCAACCGCAAGTACGGCGGCACCGGCCTGGGGCTGTCGATCAGCCGGGAGATCGCCCGCCTTCTCGGCGGGGAGATCCAGGTGGAGAGCGAGCCGGGCAACGGTTCGACGTTCACGCTCTACCTCCCGGCGCTGGGGACGGGTCTGGACCACACGAGGCCGGCGGCGGTGAAGGAGCATGCGCCGATAGCGGTGGTCACCACCGGCGACGAACCCGACGACGCGACGGACTTCGCCCGCCTGGCCGGGACGCGGATCCTGATCGTCGACGACGACGTCCGCAACGTGTACGCCCTCACCAGCGCGCTGGAGGACCGGAACATCGAGGTCCTCACCGCCGACAACGGCCGCCAAGGCGTCGAAGTGCTCGAACGCGAGCCCACCATCGACCTGGTGCTGATGGACATCATGATGCCGGACATGGACGGCTACGAGACGACCCGGGCCATCCGCAAGCTGGAAGGCTTCCGGGAGCTGCCGATCATCGCCCTGACGGCCAAGGCGATGCGGGGCGACCGGGAGAAGAGCCTGGCCGCCGGGGCGTCGGACTACATCACCAAGCCCGTCGAGATCAACCAGTTGCTCTCCCTCATGCGGCTGTGGCTCGACCGATGACGACAGCCAGAGCGCCGCTCCCCCGCGTCCTCCTCGTCGACGACCGGCCCGACAACCTCCTGGCCGTGCGAGCGGTGCTCGAGCCGCTCGGGCTCGACCTGGTCGAGGCCGACTCCGGCGAGGAGGCGCTGCGCCACCTGCTGGCGGGCGAGTTCGCCCTCATCGTGCTCGACGTGCAGATGCCCGTCCTCGACGGGTTCGAGACGGCCCGGCTGATCCGGGGCCGGGAACGGACCCGCTACGTGCCGATCATCTTCCTGACCGCCATCTCAGGCCAGCCGGAGCACTACCTGCGAGGGTACGAGAGCGGCGCCGTCGACTACGTCTACAAGCCGTTCGAGCCCGAGATCCTCCGGGCCAAGGTGTCGGTCTTCGCCGAGTTGTGGGCCCGGGGGGCGACGATCGAGGCGCAGCGGGAGGAGCTGGCTGGCCGGCTGGCGGAGCTCGACTCGGCCCACGCCGGGCTCGCCGCCCAGGCGGTGGAGCTGGAGCGGAGCAATGCCGCGCTGGAACGCTTCGCCGAGGTCGCCGGGGCCGAGCTGCGGGAGCCGCTCCACACGGTCGCCGGCCTGCTCGACCTGCTCGACGACCGCTACGCCGCCGGGCTCTCCGACGAGGGCCGCACGCTGCTGGCCCGGGCCCTGGCCGGCACCGACCGGGCCCGGTCGATCGTCGGCTCACTGCTCGACTACGCCCGGGCGTCGACCGCCGACCTGCGCCGCGACCGCTTCCCGCTGGCCGAGGCACTGGCCGAGGCGGAGGCCGAAACGGCGCCCCAGCTGGCGGAGGCGAAGGCCGAGGTGGTGGCCAACGGGCTGCCGCTGGTGTCGGGTGACCGGGGTCAGCTGGTGCGGCTGCTGACCCAGCTCGTCGAGAACGCAGTCCGATTCCGGGGCGCGAGCAGCCCCGTGGTGTCGGTGTCGGCCGAGCCCCTGCCCGGGGCGGTGCGGGTCACCGTGGCCGACAACGGCCCCGGCGTACCGGAGACGGACCTCCCCCGGTTGTTCACCGCCTTCGCCCGCCCGCCGGCGGCGGGGGCCGGAAACGGCCGGGGCGCGGGTCTCGGGCTTCCCCTCTGCCGTCGCATCGTCGAGCGCCACGGCGGCATGATCTGGGCCGAACGCGGGGACGACGGCGGCCTCGTGGTGCGGTTCGAACTGCCGGAGGGATAGACAGAGGGAGATGGGTGCCCAGCGCGTCCTGGTCGTCGACGACGACCCGGACTACCGGTGGCTGGTCCGCTTGGCGCTCGCGCCCGGAAGCGGGTTCGAGGTCGTGGCCGAGGCGGGGGACGGCCGCGAGGCGGTGGCGGAGGCGGCGCGGGCCCGACCCGACGTGGTCCTGCTCGATTGCACGATGCCCGGCGCCGACGCCTTCGACGCCCTGCCCGGGCTGCGGGAGGTGGCCCCCGACGCCCGCATCGTGCTCGTCTCGGGCCACGACGCCGCCGACCTGCGGGCGGCCAGCCGGTCGGCCGGCGCGGTCGGTTACCTGACGAAGGAGACGCCGGCCCGGCGCCTGGCCGCCGAGCTCAGCGCCCTGGTGGGCCTCGTCGAGGCGGTGGAGCAGCTGCTGACCGAGGCCAGCCAGCGCTTCGAGCAGGACGCCCAGAGCCCCCGGGCAGCACGCCGGTTCGTGAGCCAGGCCCTGACCGCGGTGGACGACGACGACCTGACCGACACCGTGACGCTCCTCGTGTCGGAGCTCGTCACCAACGCCGTCCTCCACGCCGGATCCGACGTCGAGGTGCTGGTGCGGCTCACCGCCACGGCCGCCCGGGTCGAGGTGACGGATGCCTCGGCGCGGGCCGTCGCCCCCCGAGATGCCGCCTCCGACGAGGATTCCGGCCGGGGCCTGGCCCTGGTCGGCAATCTGGCCCGGCGGTGGGGGGTCCGGGAGGCGCCCGGGGGCGGCAAGACGGTGTGGTTCGAGGTCGACCGCGGTCCCGGGGTCGGGGGGGATCCCGGAGGAGCAACGGAGTGACGGAAGCCGCCGACCCCGGCGTCCTGGAGATCAGCCGGCGGGCGATCGAGCAGCTCGAGGCCGAGCGGGACCGGCTGGAGGCGATCCTCCTGCGCCTGCCGTGGCTGCTGGCGGAACTCGACCCGGACAAGCTCACCAACGGCGTGGTGGAGGCGGCCCGGGAGATCACCGGGGCCCGGTTCGGGCTCTTCCTCCCGGCCGGCAGCGAACGGGCCACGGTCTCCTTCGTCGGGCTCACCCGCGACGACTTCGCCGTGCCCCCGGCGGTGGGCCGGGCGCCGGTGCTGGCCGGGGCCCTGCTCACCGGGCAGAGCCTCCGGATCGACGACGTCGCCGTCTGGGCGCCGGGCGAGGAGGCAGCCCGGAGCTACGGCGTTCTTGCCGACGGGCGCCTGGTGCGGAGCTGGCTGGCGGCGCCGGTCATCGGCCGCGACGGTGCGATCCTCGGTGTCGTCTACCTGGGTCACCACCGGGCCCACGCCTTCGAGGCCCGCCACGAACGGCTCGTCGGCGGCCTGTGCTCGCATCTGGGCGGTGCCCTGGAGCACTGCAACCTCTTCGCCGAAAGGACGCGGGTGGCCATCGCCCTGTCGGCCAGCCTCCTGCCACCGCTGCTGCCGACCATTCCCGGGCTGGACACCGCGGCCCGCTACCGGCCGAGCGGCGCCGACACCGGCCGGCCGGGGAGCCTGGTGGGAGGCGACTTCTACGACCTCTTCGAGATGGGCGAGGGCCACTTCGGACTCATCCTCGGCGACGTCAGCGGGGTGGGGCCGGAGGCCGCCGCCCTCACCGGCGTGGCCCGCTACACCGTGCGGGCGGTGGCGGCGCCGGAGGAGGCGCCCTGCGCCGTGCTGACCCGGCTCAACGAGGCGCTGCTCAGGCTGGGCTCGGAGCGATTCCTCACCGCCGCCTACGCCACCCTCGAACCCAAGGTAGACGGGGCCATTCCTGTCGTCCTCTGCAGCGGGGGTCACCCTCCCGGTCTGGTGCTGCGGGACGACGAATCGGTCGAGGTCCTCGACGGGGCCAACGGCACGCTCCTCGGCGTGTTCCCCACCGTCGAGCTGTCGGACCAGTCGGTGACGCTCCGGCCCGGCGACGCGCTGGTCTTCGTCACCGACGGCGTCCTCGAGGCCCGGGACGACGACGGAAACCAGTTCGGCGTCGAGCGCCTCGAGGCGCTGCTGGCCACGTGCGCCGGGCGTTCCGCAGCGGGGATCGCCCGCCGGATCGAGCGGTCCGTCCTCGACCATCGGGGCGAACGGGCCGACGACGACATCGCCATCGTGGTGCTGCGGGCCTCCGTGTAAGTACCATCGGTGGATTGAGCGGTGGGGCGCTCTGGGGGGAGGGTGTGTGTCGGGGCGGTGCTTCCGCCGTGCGGATCTACTGCTGACGGTTCCGGTGATGTTGGGTGCGGCGGCCTTCCTGTCGTTCCTGTCCTCCGCCGCGCCCGCCGCCACGCCTGACCCCCTGAACCCGGTTTTCAAGACGGTAAAAGGGCCGTTCCGGCCCCAGCTTCCCGACCGGGACCAGTCTCGGGACCCGTCACCGGCCTACACAGAAGCGGAGCGCCGCCAGCTCGTCGAGCAAGGGAAAGAGCTGTTCTTCTCCCGGACCGCCTGGGGCCAGCAGCCGAGTCAAGGCCCCCTGGTGTCCGGCCAGGTCATCTCCTGTGCCACGTGCCACGACCCGGCCCTGGGTTTTTCGGACGGGCTGACGCATCTGGTGAGCCCGGTCCGGGAACGGGAGGTGGCCCGCCGCCAGACGCCGACGCTCCTCGGGGTGGCGCACACCGCGCCCTACGGCTGGGACGGGCGAAATCCGACCCTCCAGGCCCAGGCCCGGGGCGCCATCGTCTCCCCCCTGGAGATGCACGCCTCCCGGGAACCGACCAAACGGGAGCTCGACGCCCTGGCGGAGTTCCAGGGCACCCTGACCGTGCCCCCGGCCGTGCCGGGCAAGGAGTACGACCCGGCGCGGGCGGCCCGGGGCGAGGCGCTCTTCCGGACGCCGCGCCCGGTCACGGACCCGACCGGAGAGTTCCCGGCCGGCGCCATGGTGGCCTGCGCCACCTGCCACGCCGGCCCGTTCTTCACCGACGGCAAGGCCCACCGGGGTGTCGTGGTGTCCGGCGACCCGGCCTTCGATCCCGGTGAGGTCGGTCCCGACGGCACCATCGCCGGCTTCCACACGCCGTCGCTGCTCGGCCTCCGCCTCACCGCGCCCTATTTCCACGACGGCAGTGGCGGAGACCCAACCGCACCCAGCAACTTCTTCTCCGGGGGGCTCGGACGCCATTCCCTCGACCGGGACATCGGCGGCCACGGATCCGCCGTCGCCCGGCGGGCTCTGCTCGACGACGTCCTCCCCTTCTACAACACCGTCCGCTTCAACTTCCGGTTCTCCGACGAGGAGCTGGCCGACCTCGCCGAATATCTCCTGTCCCTCTAGAATCGGCTCGATGCGCACGCTGCGCCTGCTCCTGCCGATCGCGCTCATGACCCCGGCGTTCGTCGCCGGCCCGGCCGAAGCCAGCGGCCCTTCGACGTTCATCGCCACCATGACGGCCGAGGAGGTACAGCCTGTTCCGGGCCCGCCGGGCGCCAAGGGCACGGCGAAGATCGTGGCCGACCAGGACGCCCAGCGCGTCTGTTACAAGGTGACCTACGACGGTCCGGGTCCGGTCACCGCCGCCCACATTCACCGGGGCGAGAAGGGCATGACCGGGCCGGTCACGATCAACCTCGACATCAACGCCGAGTGCGTGAACCCTGCGCCGGCTGAGATCAAGGCCCTGGTCGACTGGCCCGACGGCTACTACGTCGAGATCCACACGCTGTACCAACAGAATGGCGCCGTGCGCGGTCAGACAGTGCCGGAGGGTGGCGGCCCCGCGCCGGCCCATCAGCAGCACCACCAGCACTGACGCCCCACAGCGCCGGCTGACGGACCCTGGCAGTTCCAGGTACCCAGGGCTACGATTCGCGGCGAGTTGTACACATTCAGGGGGAGGGCCGCATCGTGGGACGTCATCGTCGCGGCGTCATTGTCGCCGCCTCGCTCGCACTATCGCTCATAGCCGTCGGCCCGGTAACCGCCGGAACGCCCCAACGGGTGGCCAATCCACAGGCCCCGGAGGCGAGCGGCTCACCGGCGGAGATCGGCCAGTGGACCCATCCGTTCGAGGAGGGCGGGGCCGAGACGCCCCGGTGCCAACGGAGGGACGGCCTGCTCAAGGGCGAGATCTTCTGCAAGGTCGCCGCCGTCACGATGGCGGCCCTACCTGACGGGCGGATCTACTACGCCAACGGAATCGAGGCGGACGAGAACGTCAGGTACCACTACGAACTCGAGCTGGGGGACCGTACCCGGGCCGACCGGACCCGGGTCATGGACCTGCGGGGCCCGGAGGCGAAGTGGACAGTCCCGCCGGCCGAAGCGGGCGCGTCGTGGAACCCGCAGGTGAAGCCGGGCGCGACCAGCTTCAACGGTGATCCCTTCGGGGTGATCGGCGCTCCCGGCCGCCCCGGTGACGGGTTCGTCGGCTCGAAGTGGGGCAAGCTCGGCGGACCGCCGCAACAGCCGAGCTCGCCGCCCGACGACAAGCCGTACAAGGAGCGCAGCACCTTCTGCGCCGACATCGCCCAGCTGGGCGACGGCCGCATGCTCATGGCCGGGGGCACCGACTACTACAACGAGCCGTCGCTCATGGACCGGGACGAGGGCGCTCCGGCCGACGTCGGGCTGCTCGAGCTCGAGGGCCTGCGGGCGTCGTGGATCTTCGACCCGAAGGACGACTCCCACACCGCCACCGCGCCGATGAAGTACGGGCGGTGGTACCCCAGCCTGGTCACGATGCCGGACGGGAAGATCACCGTGTTCAGCGGGGTCACCAAGCTGCTGAAGTCGACCCAGATGGGTCAGGTCCGCCGCACCGAGACGTTCGACCCGGCCACCAACACGTGGGCGGAGAACTACGTCGGCGACGAGTCGGAGACGGCGCTGCCGCTCTTCTCCCGGCTCACCCTGATGCCGAACGGCAAGGTGCTCTTCAACGGCGTCGGCCAGAACTTCGGGCCGAACGGCACGGACTTCGAAGAAGCGACGTTCAACTTCCAGAAGATGTGGGATCCGGCCACCAAGAAGTGGGACATCGTCGGCCCGGCTCTCCTGGGGTCCCGGGGCAGCGCCTCCCAGGTCATGCTGCCGCTCAAGGCGCCCTACAACGAAGGGTCGATCATCACCTTCGGCGGCACCATCGGGATCCCGCCGGGCGAGGCGATGGCCACCAACCTGTCGACCGTCACCACCGTCACCAAAGACGGCAAGGTGACCAACCGGCTCACCAAGGGCCAGCTCAACAACCGCCGGTGGTTCCACAGCGGGACCATCCTCCCCGACGGCACCATCCTCGCCAGCAGCGGCGGTGACAAGGACTCGCTCCAGATGCCGGGGTACGAGATCGCCGTCCGCCAGGCCGAGCTCTACGACCCGGCCACCGACAGCTGGAAGGCGGTCGCCTCCGAGGCCCGGGACCGGCACTACCACGAGGCGGCGACCCTGCTGCCCGACGGCCGCGTCCTCTCCGGCGGCATGTCGAGCGTGGCCACCATGTACGGCCACCGCCGCGACCAGGGCAACGGCTTCTTCGCCAACAACGAGAAGGACTCGAGCTTCGAGATCTACAGCCCGCCCTACCTGTTCCGGGGCCCGCGGCCGGAGATCGCCTCCGCTCCTTCGGGCGTGGGGTGGGGCTCGCAGTTCAAGATCAACATGGTCGGCTCGGACGAGATCGGCAGCGTCGCTCTGATCCGCACCGGCTCTCCGCAGCACGGCCTCGACACCGACACCCGCTCGGTCGAGCTGGAGTTCAAGCAGGACGGCACCACGCTGACGGCCAGTGCTCCGCCCAGCGGTGTGATCGCTCCGCCCGGCTACTACTACCTGTTCGTCAACAAGAAGTCGCCCAAGGGTCTCGTCCCGTCGGTGGCGGCCATCGTCCGGGTCGGTGACCTCGTCAGCGCCAGCGCCCTCGGCAACAGGCCGGCGCTCATCCCGATGCGGGACTCGTCGGTGGCGGGCAACGCCGGCTCGGCCACGCCCGACGAGAACAGTTCCATGAACGACTTCGGCGAGTGCACCGGCTGCGCCAAGGGCGAGCGGGGCGGCATGCGCCACGACCTGCAACAGTCGAACCCGGCACTCAAGCAGGTGCCGATCGGGGCCGACGACAACGGGCCGATGCAGCAGGCGCAGCAGAAGGCGACGTCGCCACCGCCCACCATCTCGCCGACGATGAACGTCCGTCTGATGAGGCCGATGCTCGTCGGTTGACGGGGTTTCGCCCCCCGGGAGCGCTCCGCTCCCGGGGGGCTTTTTTGTGTAACGCCGTGGTCGGCGGCCCGGACTGTGCCGGGTCGAGAGGGGCACGATGGACGGGACCACACACTGGGTGAAGGTCGACCCTGACGGGTTGGCCGAGGGGCAGGTCATGACGGTGGTCGCCGGCGGGCGGGCGGTGTGCCTGACCCGCACCGCCGAGGGGTACGGCGCCCTCGACAACCGCTGCCCCCACCAGGGCGG
>JAUZEY010000198.1 GCA_030838785.1 Actinomycetota bacterium
CGGAACCCGGGGAGGTCGACGCCGTCGGGCCAGTACCACTCCATCGTCTGGTTGGCGATGTCCTTGGGGATGTCGACGAGGACGGGCCCGGGGCGGCCGGTCGTGGCCACGTAGAAGGCCTCCCGGATCACGGTCGGGATGTCTGCGGCGCTCTGGATCAGCCAGTTGTGCTTCGTGACCGGCATGGTGATGCCGGTGGTGTCGCACTCCTGGAAGGCGTCGGTGCCGATGGCCGACAGCGGCACCTGACCGGTGATGCAGACGAAGGGGATCGAGTCGAGCATGGCGTCGCACAGCGGGGTGACGATGTTGGTGGCGGCCGGGCCGCTCGTCACCATGGCCACGCCGGGCCGGCCGGTGGCGTGGGCGTAGCCTTCGGCCATGTGCCCCGCCCCCTGCTCGTGGCGGACCAGGATGTGGCGGATGGTCGACTCCAGGAGCGGGTCGTAGACGGGCAGGATGGCCCCGCCGGGGAGGCCGAACATGACCTCCGTCCCTTCCATCTCCAGGCTCTTGATGAGCGCCTGGGCGCCGGTCATCTGCATGGTCCTGATCCCTTCTTCGGGAACCGCGGGGTTACCAGAGCAATGAAAAACCCCCCGCAGCAGCGGAGGGTCGGAGAGCGCAGCGAGGCGGTGGCGCCTCGGTGCGCTAGGGAACTACGAGAATGAGGGCGGTGCGGGACACGCCCGTCAGTCTACGCTGAAGGGCGCGGGCGGCCGCAACCGGTGCGGTCGAGATGTCCCGGTCCGGGGCTTCCGAGCCTCGTGTGCCTGGTGACGTGGCGGTCCCCCGCACGCACTCTCAGCGGCAGGACGGTGTCTCGGGCCGTGATCGGAGCCAGTCGACCATCTTGTCCGCGCCGAGCAGGCCGTTGCTGGTCAGCATGAACGTGTGGCCGGCGTCCTTCACGATGTCGACGGTGACCGACGGCGAGCTCCGGAACTCCTCGGCGTGCATCTGGGCGTACTGCACCTCGAACAGCTTGTCGCTGTCGCCGAACTGGAGGAAGACCGGCACCTTGATGTTGCCGACCACCAGACGGGACGGCTGCTTGCCGATGGAGAAGATCTCCCCGCTCGGGGTAACGACGGCGGCCTTGGTATCGGCGTCCACGACGGCCGGGTCGGCGGTCGGCGTGTAGAACATCTCGGCCCGGTGCGCCGGTGTGCCGAGGAAATACTCGTAGCTGTCCTGCGCCGCCCGCTGGTAGTCGCCGGTGAAGAAGTCCTGGCCGAGCTGGTTCGACGGCCGGTGGTGCCACCCCAGCGCCATGATGGCGTCGACGCCGCCGTAGAGGCCTGCCTCGAGCTCGGTGGTGCCGGCCCCGGCCGAGTGCCCGCCGAGGACGACGTGGGAGAAGCCCTGGCCCCGCAGCTGATCCACGATCTGGTGGGCCATGTCGGCATAGGCCTCGTGCGTCACGTTGTAGCCGTTGGCGAGCTTGCTCTCGCCGTAGCCGAGCCGGTCGACGGCGATCACGGCGTAGCCGGCCTCGGCCAGCTTCTGGGCATAGGAGTAGCCGGGGAAGTCCCACGCCTCCTTGGTGTAGGACAGGCCGTGCAGGAGCAGCACCGCGGTCGGTGAGTTGCAGTACGTGTCGTAGCGGTAGCCGACAATCTGGTGGCTGGCGCCGTTCTCGGCCGGGTTCGTGACCGTGAACTCGACCCGCTGCCTGATGAGGCCGACGCCCCGGCTCGGGGCTCGGGGTGTCCCCGGAGACTCAGCGGCCGGGGCCGTGCCCGACACGGCGAACCCTCCTGCTGTGACCACCATGCAGATGACGACGTAGAGCAACCGGCGCATGGTTCCCCCCCGAACCTGGCGATGCAGTTACCTCATGGTAGGTCCTGGGGGGTTCAGCTACACGGCGGGGTCAACGGCAGGTTCCGCACCCAGCTGACGAGGTGGAAGGTGCTCTCGTTCCCGATCGGGTGGAGCATGAACGTGTGGCCGGCGGCCGGGACGACGTCCGTCACCACGTGGGGGGAGGAGCGGAAAGCGGCCACCTCGGCGGGCAGGAACTCGGGCGGGAAGAGCCGGTCGTCGTGTCCCAGCTGAAGGTAGACGGGGACGGTGATGCGCCCGGCGACCTTCCCCGACGGCTGCGCCCCGACCGACTGGATCTCCCCCGACGGCGACTTGACCGCCGCCGCGGCGTCGGCGGCCACCACCGCCGGGTCGGCATCGCCGGAGTAGAACATGTCGGAGCGGTGACCGGGGGTGCCGAGGAAGTACTCGTAGTCGGCGGCGGTCGACCGGGGGACGTCGCCGCTGGCCAGATCGGTCAGCAGCTCCCTTGACGGCGAGTGGGTGTAGCCCAGCGCCATCACCGCCGCCACCCCGCCGGTCAGCCCCGCCTCCAGCTCGGCGGCCTCGGCGCCGGTGCCGTGCCCACCGAGCACCACGTTCATGAAGCCGCCCTTGTCCTTGTGGAGCTGGTCGACGACCTGGCCGGTCATGTCGGCATAGGCGAGGGCCGAGACCTGACGCCCGTCGGAGAGGGGACTGGCGCCGTACCCGAGCCGGTCGAGGATCACCACGGAGTAGCCGGCGTGGGCGAACGGCTGGGCCACCGAGTAGCCGGGGACGTCCCACACCTCCTTGGTGTAGGACAGGCCGTGGAGCAGCAGTACGACGGTGGAGGCGACACAGATCGGGTCGTAGCGCGTGGCAGCGAGGTGGTAGCTCCGCCCGTCGGCCGGGTTCACCACCGTGAACTGAACGGGCGTCACGGTGATCGGTGCATCCGCCGGAGGGGACTGCGGACGCCGCTCGGCCCGGGCCGCCGCGCCCGGTGCGAGGACGCCGGTCAAGAGGAGCGCTACCACCGCCCGTCGCCCAAGGAGCCGACCCATTTCGGTCGACCATACAGCCACCCCCACCCCGCCGTCAGGGGATGCGAAAGGTGGCCGTCAGAATGGGCCGCTAACGGACGGCCGGGGCAGCTAACGCAGGTTCGAAGGTGCGGTGAGGGCCCGGGCCTCGCGCATGGCCACCGACAGGGTGGCGAGGTCGGGCGGCGGGCCGGCCCGGATGTCGTCGAGCACGAGAAGGAACCGGTCGACGACCGGCCGGTGATGGGCGAGCCATTGGTCGAGGCTGTCCAGGCCGGCTCCCGGCGCCGTTGTCGGGGGACCTCCCATCCCCCGGGCCCCACCCAGGGCCTCGGCGGTGAGGGCGGCCCGCTCGCGGGTGTAGTCGTCGCCGAGGGCGGAGCGGGCCAGCGCCTGCCAGCGGTCGTCGCGGGGGAGGGCGGCGATCCGGTCCCGGAGCCAGTCGAGCTCGAGGCGGGTGCCGAGGGCGAAGTAGACGGCGGCGACGTCGTCGAGGGCCCCGGCATCGGAGGGTTCAGGGTCGCCGGCCACCTGGATGACGTCGAGCGCCGGGGCGAGGGCGTCGAGGGCCGCCACCCGGGCGGCGAGGTCCTTGCCGACGCCGGCGTCGACCCAGCCGGCGGCCCGGCCCTCGGCCGCCTCGCGGTCGGCGGCCGACAACAGAGACGGGAGGAGGCTGGCGAGCCGGGCCGTCCCGGAACGGAACGCCGCCACCGTGGCCGCCACGTCGAGCGGGCGGGGACCGTGCCGGACGAGCCACCGGCTGGCCCGTTCGGCGAGCCGCCGGGCGGACAGCAGCATGTCGATCTGGGTCGGGGCGGGCACCAGGTTGTCGAGGGCCTCGACGGCAGACCACAGCGCCTCGAGGTCGAAGATCTCCCAGGCCGCGGCGTGGGCGAGGGCCAGCTCCGGGACGGTGGCCCCCGTCTCCTCGGTGAGGCGGTGGATGAAGCTGGTGCCGGCCCGGTCGACGAGCAGGTTCGTGACCCGGGTGGCGATGATCTCCCGCCGCAGGGGGTGGCGGGCCATGGCCGGGGCAAAGCGCTCCTCGCGCAGCGGCGCCGGGAAGTAGGCGGCCAGCTCCCGGGCGAGCCAGGGGTCCTCGCAGGCGTCGGAGGCCAGCAGCCGGGACGACACGTCGAGCTTCGTGTAGGCCAGCAGCACGGCGAACTCGGGGCTGGTCAGCCCCATCCCGTTCGAACGCCGCGCCGCCAGGACCTCGTCGGTGGGGAGGAACTCGATGGCCCGGTCGAGGCCACCCTCGGCTTCGAGCTTGCGGAGGTAGCGGGCGTGGACGTCGACCATCGGCGCCGCCTGGGCCCGGGCCGTTTCCAGCGCCCCGGTCTGGTCGTAGTTGTCCCGCAGGACGTTGGCCGCCACCTCGTCGGTCATCTCGGCCAGGAGCCGGTCGCGCTGGCGGACGGTCATCTCGCCGTCGGCCACGACGGTGTCGAGCAGGATCTTGATGTTGACCTCGTGGTCGGAGCAGTCGACCCCGCCGGAGTTGTCGATGGCGTCGGTGTTGATGCGCCCGCCGGCCAGGGCGAACTCGATGCGGCCCCGCTGGGTGAAGCCGAGGTTGCCGCCCTCCCCCACCACCCGGGCCCGCAGCTCGGTGGCGTCGATGCGGACGGCGTCGTTGGCCTTGTCGCCGACGTCGCCGTGGGTCTCGGTCGACGCCTTCACGTAGGTGCCGATGCCGCCGTTCCACAGCAGGTCGACCGGCGCCCGGAGGACGGCCTTGACGAGGTCGGCGGGCCGGAGCATCTGGGATTCGATACCGAGGGCGGCCCGCACCTCGGCCGACAGCGGGATCGACTTGGCCGTCCGGACCCAGACGCCGCCCCCGGCCGAGATGACGTTCGGGTCGTAGTCGGCCCACGACGAGCGGGGCAGGCGGAAGAGCCGCTCCCGCTCGGCGGCGCTGGCGGCCGGGTCGGGGTCGGGGTCGAGGAACACGTGGCGGTGATCGAAGGCCGCCACCAGCCGCAGGGCCCGGGAGCACAGCATCCCGTTGCCGAACACGTCGCCCGACATGTCGCCGATCCCGACGGCGGTGATCGGCGCCGTGTCGGCGTCGGTCCCGAAGTCGCGGAAGTGGCGCCGCACCGACTCCCAGGCGCCCTTGGCCGTGATGCCCATCTTCTTGTGGTCGTAGCCCGACGAGCCGCCGGAGGCGAAGGCGTCGCCGAGCCAGAAGCCGTACTCGGCGGCGATGGAGTTGGCCCGGTCGGAGAACGTGGCCGTGCCCTTGTCGGCCGCCACCACGAGGTAGGGGTCGTCGCCGTCGTAGGCCACGACGGCCGGCGGGTGGACGACCTCGCCGCCCTCGATGTTGTCGGTCAGGTCGAGCAGCCCGGACACGAAATCGCGGTAGCAGGCCGCCACCTCGGCCGCCACGGCGTCGCGATCGTTGGTCGCCGGCGGTCGCTTCATGACGAATCCGCCCTTGGCCCCGACCGGAACGATGACGGCGTTCTTCACCATCTGGGCCTTCATGAGGCCGAGCACCTCGGTGCGGAAGTCCTCCCGGCGGTCCGACCAGCGCAACCCGCCCCGGCTCACCCGCCCGCCGCGGAGGTGGACGCCCTCCACCCGGGGGGAGCAGACCCAGATCTCGTACCGGGGCCGGGGCAGCGGCAGGTCGGGGACCTGAGCCGGGTCGAGCTTGAACGCCACCGGGTGGCCGGCATCGGTCCTCCGGAACCAGTTCGTGCGCAGGGTCGCCTGGACAAGGGCCAGGAAGGAGCGGAGGATGCGGTCCTCGTCGAGGCTGGCGACGGCGTCGATGCCCGCTTCGAGGCGCTTGGTGAGAACGCTGGCGTCGTCGTCGGGGTCGGGCTGGCGGGCGGCGTCGAAACGGGCGCGGAACAGCTCCACCAGCAGCCGGGCGATGTGGGGGTTGGCGGCCAGGGTCCGCTCCATGTACGCCTGCGAGAAGGCGCTGCCCACCTGGCGGAGGTACTTGCTGTAGGCCCGGAGGACGGCCACCTCCCGAGCGGTGAGGCCGGCGCCGAGCACGAGCCGGTTGAACCCGTCGTTCTCGGCCTCGCCCCGCCAGGCGGCGGCGAAGGCCTCGGTGAAGACGCCCTTCACGTCGTCGGCCTCGAGGTCCCCAACCGCCGGCCGGAGGCCGAAGTCGTGGACCCAGATCAGGCCGTGGTCGGTCACAACCTCGTAGGGGCGCTGGTCGAGCACCCGCACCCCCATGTTCTCCAGCAGCGGCATGACGTCCGACAGCGGCAGCGGCCGGGCGGCGGCGAACAGCTTGAAGCGCAGCAGCCCGTCCGCCTCCAGGGGCTGGGCCAGGCTCAGCGCGATGTCGGGGAAGTTCTGGGCGCAGGACTCCATGCGGGCGATGTCGGCCACCGCCGCCCGGGCCGGGAAGTCGTCGCGGTACGCCGCCGGGAATGCTCCTGCATAGCGGCGCAGGAGGCCCAGGCCCCGCTCCTCGCCGTAGCTTTCGAGGAGCGCCTCGGAGAGGTCGTCGGCCCACGACCGGGTTGCCTGGGCGATGCGGGCCTCGACCACTTCGATGTCGGGCGAGATGGTGATGCTTCCGGGGGCCAGGTCAGGCTGCCCAGTGTGAACGGTGAAGTGCAGGCGGGCCAGCACCGACTCCCCGACCTGGGCCGCGTACTCGAACCCGGTGCCGGCGAAGGCGGTGAGGAGGATGTCGGTGATGCGCTGCCGGACGGCCTGCGTGTAGCGGTCGAGCGGCACGTAGACGAGGCAGCTCCAGTGGCGCCCGAAGCGGTCCCGCCGGGCGAAGAGCCGGACCCGCTGCCGCTCCTGGAGGGCCAGGATGCCGAGCGCCGTGTCGAACAGCTCGTTGGCGGTGACCTCGAGCAGCTCGAGGCGGGGCAGGGCCTCGATCACCTCGGCCAGGGCCTTGGCGTCGTGGGAGGCGGGGAGGAAGCCGGCCCGGTCGACGACCGCCGCCACCGTCCGGCGCAGGACGGGGATCTCGCTGGTCGGCGCCTTGTGCATCGTCGACGTGTAGAGGCCGAGCAAGCGGCGCTCGCCGACGACGGTGCCGTCGGGGTCGTAGCGCTTGACGCCCACGTAGTCGAGGGCCGCGGGCCGGTGGACGGTGGCCCGGGCAGCGGCCTTGGTGAGGATGAGCGGCACACCGGGCGGCGACGAGTGGCGGAGCTCGGGCGGGACGCGGGCGAAGCTGCGGGAGGGGGCGGCCGGATCGCCGTCGGGGTCGTGGCGGAGAATCCCGAGGCCCGACCCGGCGACGGGCCGCAAGCTGTCGTTCCCGGGGGACCCCCCCGGACCCCCGGGGCTGCCTGCGTCGTCGCGGACGAGGTCGTAGTCGCGGAAGCCGAGGAACACGAAGTGGTCGTCGGCCAGGAAGCGGAGGAAGTCCCGGGCCTCGCCACTGTTCTCCAGGGGGGACACCCCCCAACCCCCGGGCGAAGCGGCGTCGCCCGGCGGGGGCCGCTCCTGGAGTTCGGCGGCCAGGCCGAGGGCCTGGGCCCGCATGGCCGGCCAGTCCTCCACCGCCGCCCGCACGTCGTCGAGGACGCCGAGCAGGCCGGCCCGCAGCGCCTCCAGCCGCTCCCCTGCCGGCTGACGGTCGATCTCGATGTGGATGAACGACTCGGCTGTTACGGCGGGGGACACGCCCGCACCCCCGGGGTTGGCACCGATGCTCTGGAGGTGGCCCTCGTCGTCGCGGGTGACGGAGACGACGGGGTGGACGACGAGATGCAGTCCGCAGCCCTGGCGGACGAGCTCCATCGACACCGAGTCGAGCAGGAACGGCATGTCGTCCACGACGACCTCGACCACGGAGTGGGTCGAGACCCAGCCGTGGTCGTCGAAGCTCGGGGTGTAGACCCGGACCCGGGCCGTGCCGGCCGGACGGCGCTCGGCCAGGTGGAGGTGAGCGAGGGTGGCACCGGCCAGGTCGACGGGATCGCGCCCGACGAGGTCCTCGGCCGGGACCCGTTCCCAGTAGCCCCGCAGCAGGGCCTCGGCGGTCTGGGCGCCGGCGCCATGGAGACGGGACCGAACGTAGGCCAGGGCCCGTTCCAGCAGGCTGTTCCTGGCTTCCTGCAGCGGCACCGTCATCCCTCTGCCCCTCCCCCGGGTCGTGCCCGGCACGATAGAGCGCCGGGTTGCTCCGGCGCCTTACCGCTGGTGAACGGGACAGGAAAAGGTCGTGCGGCCGCCGATCGTGCGGCGCAGGAGGGGGGCGCCGTCGAGCGGGCAGAGGCCCTCCCGGTGCCGGGCGGGCTGGAGGACGCCGGTGTGGGAACCGCCCCGCCTGGTGAGGTTGGCCAGCGTCCTCTTGAGCGCCCGGTGGAGCCGCTTGAGCTCCTCGTCGCTGAGGCTCCCGGCGGGACGGGCGGGGTCGAGGCCGCCCTGGAAGAGCGCCTCGTCGACCAGGAGGTTGCCGAGGCCGGCGATCTTCGACTGGTCCATGAGCCGGGCCTTGAGGGCGATCCGCCCCCCGTCGAGGACCTTGCGCAGGCCGGCCAGGTTGAGGCCTACCGCGTCGGGGCCGAGGCGGGCCTCCTCCGGGTCGAGTTCCGCCCCGCCCAGGCGGCGCGGGTCGCGCACCCGCAGGTCGCCGCCGTCGGCGAAGCGGACGACGAGGCGGTCCCAGGCCTCGACCTCCCGGTTGGAGGAGTGTTCCAGCTTCTCGACACCGGCCCGCCCGTCCACGAGGAGCCGGCCCGTCATGCCGAACTTCAGTCCGAGGACGGGCCCGTGGTCGCTGGTGTCGAGCAGCAGCCGCTTGCCCGTCCGCCGGGCCCCCAGGAAGTGCCGACCGACGAGGGCGTCGGACAGGACATCGGCCGACAACCCCCGCTTGAGCCACCAGGCGTCCGGGGCGACGACCTCGCTGATCTTGCGCTCCAGCGCCAGCTCCGCCAGCTCCCGGTACGCCGCGACCTCGATGAGCTCAGGCATCGCCCGCCCCCGGGGGTTTTGCCGTCACGAACCCCCCTGAAACGTGGGGGTTCGTCACGGCAGAACGGGAAGGGCGGTCAGCCGACGTTGGTGATGGCGCCACGGGAGGCCGACTGGACCAGCTTGGCGTACTTGGCCAGGAAGCCGCTGGTGTAGCGGGGGTCCTTCGGCTTCCAGCCTTCCTTCCGCTTGGCCATCGTGGGCTCGTCGACGAGGACGTCGAGCTTGCGGTTGGGGACGTCGATGACGATCGGGTCGCCGTCCTCCACGAAGGCGATCGGGCCGCCGTCGGTGGCCTCGGGGGCGACGTGGGCCACCGAGAAGCCGTGGGTGGCGCCGGAGAAGCGGCCGTCGGTGACGAGGGCGACGTCGCCGCCGTGGCCCGTCCCCTTCACCGCTGCGGTCACGGCCAGCATCTCCCGCATCCCGGGCCCGCCCTTCGGGCCCTCGTAGCGGATGATGAGGACGTCGCCCGGCTGGAGGCGGTTGCCGGTGACGTAGTGCATGCAGTCGGTCTCGTCGTCGAAGACCCGGGCGGTGCCCTCGAAGACGAGGCCGTCCATCCCGGCGATCTTGACCACCGCGCCCTCGGGGGCCAGCGAGCCGTAGAGGATGCCGGTCCCGCCCTGGCTGTGGACGGGGTCGGACAGCGGCCGGATCACCTTCCCGTCGGGCGGGCCGGGGTCGAGGGCGTCGAGGTTCTCGGCCACGGTCTTCCCGGTCACGGTGAGGCAATCGCCGTTCAGAAGCCCGGCCTCCAGGAGCTCCCGCATGACCACCGGGATGCCACCGATGCGGTCGATGTCGACCATGTGGTACTTCCCGCCCGGCTTGGTGTCGCCGATGTGGGGCACCGTGCGGGAGATGCGGTCGAAGTCGTCGAGGACGAGGTCGACCCGGGCCTCGTGGGCGATGGCGAGGAGATGCAGGACGGCATTCGTCGAGCCGCCCAGCGCCATCGACACGGCGATGGCGTTCTCGAACGCCTCCCTGGTCATGATCTGGCGGGGCCGGATCCCGAGGTTGAGGAGGTTCACGACCGCCTCGCCCGAGGCGTGGGCGAAGCCGTCCCGGCGTGTGTCGGGCGCCGGCGCGGTCGACGAGCCGGGCAGCGACATGCCGATGGCCTCGGCCACCGACGCCATCGTGTTGGCCGTGAACATGCCGGCGCAGGACCCCTCGCCGGGGCAGGCGGCCCGCTCGATGTCGTCGAGGTCGTCGCGGCTGATGAGCTGCGCGGCGCACGCCCCGACGGCCTCGAACACGTCCTGGATGCTGATGTCCCGCTCCGCGTAGCGGCCGGGCATGATCGTCCCGCCGTAGAGGAAGACCGACGGCAGGTTGAGCCGGGCCGAGGCCATCAGCATCCCGGGGAGGCTCTTGTCGCAGCCGGCCAGGGTCACCATGCCGTCGAACCGCTCGCCGTGCATCACGCACTCGACGGAGTCGGCGATGATCTCCCGCGAGGACAGCGACG